>VFMC01000104.1:19347-20908 GCA_006515795.1 Acidimicrobiaceae bacterium
GACGAGTCGGCGGATCATCTCGATGGCATCGGGCCGGTCGTCGTCTTCTGGGACCGACGAGAGCCGGGAGAAGTCGCGGTAGCTGGCTGGAGCGGGTGCGCCGAGGGAGCGGATGCGCTCGGCGATGAGGTCGACGGCGAGGGCGAGCTCGTTGTACTGCGTCTCGAACATGAGGTGCAGGGTCTGGAACATCGGGCCGGTGACGTTCCAGTGGTAGTTGTGGGTCTTGAGGTAGAGGGTGTAGCTGTCGGCGAGCAGCCGGGAGAGGCCCTCGGTGATCGCTTGGCGGTCGGCTTCGTCGATGCCGATGTCGATGGTGAGGTCGGTCATGGTGGTTCCTTTCATGATCGGCGGGCAGCGATGCCCGCCGCGATCCGGTTGCCGTAGTCGAGGTCGGCGTTGCGGAAGTGGCTGATGGAGCGCTCGACAATGCCGGCGCGGTTCACCTGGGCGAGGCTGTCGGCGATGTTGTCGACGAGCCTTTGTCTTGCGGCGTCGTCGATGAGGCGGTACAGGTCGCCGGCCTGGCAGAAGTCGTCGGTGTTGCGCTCGTCCCATCCGTAGGTCCCCGACACGCCGTCCACGGGGAGGCCCGCACAATGGGGATCGTCGGTCTGCGCTGGACCGTCGAAGCTGTTCGGTTCGTAGTTCTTCGCCCGGCCGCCGTTGCCGTCGACGCGCATCATCCCGTCGCGGCCGTAGTTGTTGGCGGTGGTCGCGTGGGGGGCATTGACGGGGACGTGAGTGTGGTTGATGCCCAGCCGGTAGCGGTGGGCGTCGCCGTACGCGAACAGCCGGCCCTGGAGCATCTTGTCGGGCGACGGGCCGATGCCGGGCACGAAGTTGCCCGGATCGAACGCCGACTGTTCGACGTCGGCGAAGTAGTTGTCGGCGTTGCGGTCGAGCACCAGCTTGCCGACCTCGATCAACGGGTGGTCGGAGTACGGCCACACCTTGGTGAGATCGAACGGGTTGATCGAATAGCTGGCGGCCTCGTCGACGGACATGATCTGCACGTGCAGCGTCCAGGACGGGTGCTCGCGACGTTCGATGGCCTCGACGAGGTCGCTGTTGTGTGACTCAGGGTTCCGGCCGGCAAGGTCGGCTGCTTCGGTAGCGGTGAGGCAGCGGATGCCCTGGTCGGTCTTGAAGTGGTACTTCACGTAGCACTGCTTGCCGGCTGCGCTTGTCCACGCGAAAGTGTGCGATCCGAAGCCGTCCATGTGCCGGTAAGAGGCAGGGATGCCGCGGTCGCCGAACAACCAGGTGAACATGTGGGTCGCCTCGGGGGAGTGGGAGAAGAAGTCCCACACGTTCTCTGGCTCTTGCCGGTTGGTGAACGGATCTGGCTTCTGGGAGTGGATGAAGTCCGGGAACTTCAACGGATCACGGATGAAGAAGATCGGGGTGTCGTTGCCGGCGAGGTCGTAGTTGCCGTCTGGCGTGTAGAACTTGACGGCAAAGCCACGGGGGTCGCGAACTGCTTCGGCTGCACCGCGACCGCCTGCCACCGTCGAGAATCGCACGAAAGTCTCTGTGCGGTTTCCGACGGCGTTGAACA
>VFMC01000512.1 GCA_006515795.1 Acidimicrobiaceae bacterium
GTTGAGCGCCGGCGGCGACCACGACAGCTCGTCGGCGGTGACGCTGGCTGTGCCGGGCGGCAATCCGCATTCGGATTCGTGGGACGTGCAGCCGATCGTGCAGGGCTGGCTGAACGGCTCCAACGCGAACCTCGGGTTTCTGCTCAAGCACGCGACCGAAGCGGGAGCGCCGGCGGTCTCCTACACCTCCAACGAGTATGCGACCTCGCTGGCGCTGCGGCCGAAACTCGTGGTCACCTACACCGATAACTCCGCGGCGCTCGCCCCCCAGGTCGCGATCGGGTCGCCCGGCCCGTCCGCCCAGGTCAACGGCACCATCTCCGTGACGGCAGGAGCCTCCGATGACGGCCGGGTCGCAAGCGTGCAGTTCAAGCTGGACGGCTCCGATCTCGGCAGCGCCGACACGACCGCCCCCTACTCGACGAGCTGGAACACCACCAGCGCCTCCCGCGGTACCCACTTGCTGACAGCGGTCGCGACCGACGATGCCGGCAACATCACCACCTCGGGTGCGACGACGGTGACGGTGGCCAACTCGGCCGCCCCGACCGTCAGCGTTGCCGTCTCGGCCGGCGCCGCCGCGGCGACCGACAACTTCGACCGCGCAGACGCGACGACGCTCGGATCGGGGTGGGGATCGGTGATGCGCGACGGAGGCACCTCGTGCCTGCTGCGTGTCGTCGCCAACCAGGCAGCGACGCCGGCAGCATCTGGCAGCAGCTGGTGCGACTCCTACCACGGCACGGCCTCGGTCGGCGACGGCGTCGTGCAGGTGACGGTGGCGCAGCGGCCGACCGCACCCAACGACGAGATCACCGTCTTCGGCCGCGCCCAGAGCGCCGGCAGCGCGACGACGGCGCTCTACCAGGCGACCTACATCGTCTCCTCCTCGAGCAGCAACGACACCTACAAACTGTGGAAGCGCTCCAGCGGCGGCGTCTGGACGACGATCGCCTCGACGACGACAGGGCCCGAGCTGCAAACCGGCACCTCGCTCGGCCTACGGATGGCCGGAACCACGATCGAATCCTGGATCCGGCCCGCCGGCGGCGCCTGGACACAGGTGCTGACGGCATCCGACTCGCTGGTCACAGGCGCAGGCGCTGCCGGCATCCAAATGCGCGGCACCGCCGGCCGCGTCGACGACTTCTACGTCGGCCCCGCCTTCGTCACGAGCTTCGGCTCAGGTCCCGCTTCCACAATCGATGCGACCGCGACCGCCACGGACGACAATGCGGTCAGCAGGGTCGAGTTCTACGTCGACGGCAACCGGTTCGCGAGCGACAGCGCGAGCCCGTACGCGGGCACGCTCGACACGCTGGCGTTCCCGGTCTACGACGGTTCGCACACCGTCACGGCTCGCGCCTACGACGCCGACGGCAACGTGACGACCTCGGCGG
>VFMC01000513.1:0-989 GCA_006515795.1 Acidimicrobiaceae bacterium
GCCGTTGAGGATGCCGACCAGCCGGTCTCCTTTGGCCGCCAGGACTGCATCCGCACCGAAGCCACCACCGGGTGACGTGATCTCGGCGGCGTAGCCGGGGCTCACGGTCACGACGAGATCGGCCCCCCGAATTCCGCCGATGAGCGGGTTGCAATCGCCCATGAAGTCGAACAGGTCGCGCCGATGGGGAAACGCGTCGAGCCAGCCGGGGTTGGTCTGCCCCTGGTAGCCGAGCGTGTGGATCGTGAGCACGACGGGTGGCGGAGTGGCGAGATGGGCCAAGGTGCTGGCGGTGTGCCAGTCGTTCAGGTGGACCACATCTGGGTGGACCGCGTCGGCGACCGCGGCGATGCCGGCCGAGAAGGCGAAGAAGCGGCTGTCGTTGTCGGGCCAACCGATCCCGTCGGGTTGGAGGTACGGATGAGTGCGAGCCATGCCCGGCACGTCGATCAAGGTGACCTCGCCGACCCCGGCCGCGATGCCGGTGCGTGCCGTTGCCGGTCCGGCCCATTCGGCGACGTCGAGCTCGATCGACCGTTGGCCGGTGAGTGCGACCGTGCCGTAGTCGGGCATCACGACGTCGACGTGCACTCCTTGGCGACGGAGCTCTGCAACGAAGCCGGCGGCTGCGGCGGCGAGGCCGCCTACCCTCGCCAGGGGGGCGAGCTCGGCAGTTGCGAACAGAACTCTCACCGCTGGCACGCTAGACCAACCCCCCGGGCGAACTGCCACGTCCAGCTAGTCGGCTATGTTCCCGTCATGCCGCACGCCCCGATCAACGGTCAGCAGATCTACTTCGAGGACTCGGGCGGCGACGGGCCTCCTGTGATCCTCGCCCACGGGTTCTTGATGGACCACGAGATGTTCGCGCCGCAGGTCGAAGTGCTACGAGACCGATATCGCGTGATCACGTGGGACGAGCGTGGCTTCGGGCTCACCGAGTACGACGGGCAACCTTTCTCCTACTGGGATTCGGCAGCGGATTGCCT
>VFMC01000513.1:1060-2457 GCA_006515795.1 Acidimicrobiaceae bacterium
CGGCCTGGTGCTGCTCGACACCGAGGCGGGCGTTCCACCCGCCGAACAACTGGCCGGCGAGCGGGGCATGGTCGACATGTGGTTGACCGTAGGCCCGGTCGATGATCTCGCCAATCCTGTCGCCACGTTGATCATCGACGATCCGGTCGAGAACGAGCGGTGGATCGCGAAGTGGCGGGCCGTGCCGAAGGAAGCACTGCGTCAGCCGGCCGCATGCCTGCACGGGCGCGACGACATAACCGATCGCCTCGGCGAGATCTCCGCCCCGGCGCTCGTCGTGCACGGCACATCCGACCTTGCGATCACCATCGACCACGCCGAGGTCCTCGCTGCAGGATTGAGTGGCTGCGGAGGTGTGGTGAAGGTGCCTGGCGCGCACGCCGCCAACCTCACCCATCCCGAAGCGGTCAACGCGGCCATCATCGACTTCCTGGCAGGCCTCCCGGCCTGATCGCCGGTGTGATCGCGCACCTAGGCCATCAACGCCCTATCGTCGTCGGCCATGGCGCGCCCCTCGGTCCATTCCACGGCAGTTCGCGCCGGTGCGCTCGGTGCGGTGGTGCTGGTTGCCGTCGGTGTCGCGGTCGCGCTGCAACGCAACGGCCACACCCAGGGTGACGACTTCGCGCTCTACCTCCGCCAGGCACGCAGCGTGTTCGACGGCGACATGGGCAAGGTGGTGGCCGACAACCGGTTCACCGTGGTGAACTCCGACAGGGGCTTCAGCCCGATCGCCTACCCATGGGGGTGGCCGCTGCTGCTCTCGCCCTTCGTGCACCTGTGGGGCCTCGATTACGGCCGCCTCAAACTCGTCGAGGTCGCCGTCTTCGCCACGTGGCTCGTGTTGCTGCACGGCATCGTGCGACGTAGAGCCGGCCGGGTCACGGCGCTGGCCCTCACTGCGGTGATCGCAACCGCACCGTTGTTCCTTGCTCACACCGATCAGCTGCTCACGGAGTTCCCGCACGTCGCCGCCGTGGCAGTGGCCATCTGGTGGTACGACCGGGTCCGCGACAAGGCACCGCTGATCCACTCGTCGACATCTGATCTGGTGGTGCTCGGAGCGCTGATCACCGTCGCGTTCAACATGCGTCGCGAAGGCATCGTGCTGATCGCCGTGGTCGGCCTGATGCAGGTCGCCGAGCTGTTGGATCGAGCGCGTGGCTCAGGCGCGGGCCGGCGCCGTGCGCTCACCCGCGAGGTGCGCGAGTCGTGGCGCACGATCGTCCTCCCGCATGCCTCGTTCGCGGGGACGACGGTGCTGTTCCAACTGTTGTTGCCGACGATGCTGCTGCCCAGCAACGGAAACAGTCGGAAGTACATCGACAACCGGTTCGGCGATTACCCGGAGGTTCTCGCGAAGCACCTCGGCCTGGGCGGGCATCCGGCCTTCGGTG
>VFMC01000514.1 GCA_006515795.1 Acidimicrobiaceae bacterium
GTGGCGATCGCCTTGCGGCACACGAACGCCGCGGCCAGGTCGAGGCGCATCGCTTCGGAGCCGGCCGTGGCGGCTCGCTGCTCGAGGTCGAGGAGGCGGTCGGTGACGGTGGCCAGCCAATCGTCCCATTGGGCGAGCGCGTCGCCGCCACCGCTGCCCGCGACGCCGGCAGCCGAGCCGTTCGTGGAAGCAGACGACGACCTCCCGGTCATGGCAGGTCGCGCTCGTGGTTGGCGGCCGGCGGGCCGGTGAGGGTGTCTTCCGGCAACGCACCGGTGTCGATCAGCCAGCGCCGGTAGATGTCGTCCCATCGCCCGTCGGTGCGCATCTCCTCCAACAGCGCGTTCACGAACTGCACGAAGTCGACCGCGTCGCGGTTGAAGCCGAGGCCATAGGGTTCCTCGGTGAACTGGAGGCCGACCACCTCGGTGTTGGGGTCTTGGGCGGCGAACCCGGCGAGCACCGTGTCGTCGCCGGAGGTGGCGTCGGCTTCACCCTGTTGCATGGCCACCAGGCAGTCGCTGATGTCGGCCTTGCCGACCACGACCAGCCCGGCGTAGGTCGGCTTGTTCAACTCGTCGATGTTGGTGCTGCCCTCGGGAGCGCACACACGCAGTCCGCGGACGACGAGATCCTCGATCTTGGAGAGCCCGGAACCCTTCTTCACCAACACCTTCTGACCAGCGGCGTAGTACTCGGAGGAGAACGCGATGCGCAGCCAGCGGCGGCAGTTGATCGTCATCGTGTGGGCGACGATGTCGACCTCACCGGCCTCCAGCGAGGGCAGCCGATCGGCGTAGGTGATGACGCGGTACTCGATCCGGTCGGCGATGTCGCCCTCATCGCCGAACACCGCCCTGGCCACCTCGCTGAGGATGTCGATGTCGAAGCCCTCGATCCGACCGGTGAGCGGGTTCTGCGCACCGAACAGCAACGTGTCGGCCGAGACCCCGACGATCAGCCGGCCCCGATCGTGGATCGCGGCCATCGTCGAACCTGCAGGCATCGCCCCAGGTTCGGGCAGCTCGGCGAGCGGAGGGTACGACCGCGTCGCGTCCTGCGTTTCGACCTGCTGCGCGGTGCACTCGGGCGCCGCCGTGGTCGGAGGTGAGGGCTGCTCGACCACGAAGCCGGTGACCTCGCGGGGAAGTGATTCGTCGCCCGAGCAGGCCGGTGCGGCGACCAGCCCCACGACGATCCCGATGCCGGCGATCAGGTGGCCGGTTCGTGTCACCGGTACTCCCGGAGTCGTCGGCCGTAGCCGAGGAACGCGAGGACGGCAGCGGCGAGGCCCGCAGCCACGATCATCCACGCCAGTGCACCCAGCTGTTCGCCGGCCCGGTCGAAGGCCAGCACCGTGCGATCGGTCTCGACCTGCAACGACCGCTCCGACA
>VFMC01000515.1 GCA_006515795.1 Acidimicrobiaceae bacterium
GAAGCTGATCGGCACCGGCGGCAGGAATCCCGCGGGGAGCGAGCCTTGGTCGATCCAGAGCTTGAAACTCCCGAGCCCCATCGGCAGGAAATAGTTCCCGATCGGATCCGTGAAGACCGAATAGGCGAAGTCGGTCGGCATCGCGGTCGCGTCCGCGGTCGAAATCACAAGCCGGGCACCGACGCCGATCGCATCGGTCGTCTGCACTTGGCCCTGAACCAGCGCCGACGCTCCCGTCAGAATGAAGCTCACGATTCCGTCGTCCGCGGCGTTGCCGGAGCCGGTCGTGTTCGACTCGCTGACGCCGTTTCCGACGACTCCGACCGACACCGGATCGGCCGGAATCGTCGGATAGCTGACGTTGACCGTGCCCGGGTCGACGACCACCGACCACGCCCCTTCAGGGGCGAAGATCGAGTAGCTTCCATCCACCCCGGTGAGCGCCGTGGCGCGTGGCCGCGACGTCGACGGGTCGAGGAGGTGAACCAGCGCCGACTCGACGCCGGACGGCGCGTCACTCGAAGTGCGGCGTGCTTTCACTGTGCCCGTGATCAGAGCGTCCGTCGACGCGTTGAACGCTTGCAGGGTGAAGTTCACGCCGGAGCAAGCCTCGGGACCCGATCCAGTACAGAGCGACGCGTCTCCCGAGACATCGACATCGCCGTCGGTCGCGACGTTGATCTCATAGGGGCTGGGAGGGAACGCGCTCGGCGCCTGATCGAAGAGCGATGCCGGATCGGGTGTGAGCACGAAGTAGCCGGCGGGAAGGCCCAAGGTGTACGCGCCGGAACCGTTGGTCGTCGCAAGATTCACCACGCGGAAGTCGACCGGATCGCGAATCACGACGTCGAGGTTCGCGACGCCGTTTCCGCCGAGTGCTACGGTGCCAGCGACCGAAGCGAGCACTTCGGGCACTGTAATGTCGACTTGCGTGCCGCCTGTCCCCGAGTCCGCGTCCGGATTCTGGATTTCGCCCCCGGACACAGAGACAGTCGTGTTCTTGGGCAGCACCACCTGCGCCGCCGTGGATCCATTCGCGCGGCGCAGTGCGAGATCGAACGTGCCCTCGCCGAGCACCACCGAATACGTGGCGTCGCTCGATCCACCCACACGGGCCAGCGCGATTCCTTGCTGGATCAACTCACCGAAGCCGTTGTAGAGATCGAGCGCCACCTTCGCGGTCGCGCCGGAGAACGAGTTGTAGACCGTCCCCGTCAGCGTGACGCGCGAATCGGCGAGCGTGAACGTCACCGGATCGACGCTCGCCGTCGGCGGCGAGCCCGCCACGGTCACCGCCTGCGAGGCGGGCGCCTTAAAGCCGGGGGGAAGCGACCCGGCCCAGATCTCGAGGGAGTACGAGCCGGGAGCCAGCACGAGCGTATCCCCCGCCAAG
>VFMC01000105.1 GCA_006515795.1 Acidimicrobiaceae bacterium
CTGCGTCTGGCGCCGCGGCCCGCCAGTACGTGGTGTCGGCCACCCGCGCCGCGCTCGCCGGCACGGTCGCCGCTGTCGTCACGATGCCGATGAACAAGGAGGCCACGCAGCTCTCCGATCCCACCTTCGTCGGGCACACCGAACTGATCGCCGCCGAATGCGGGGTGGAGCGATACTCGATGATGCTGGCGGCCGGTGAACTTGCTGTCACCCACGTGAGCACTCACGTGTCGCTGCGCGAGGCGATCGAGCGGGTCACCACCCAACGGGTGAGCGACGTGATCGTCCTCACCCACGAAACGTTGCAGCGGTTCGTGCTGCGCCCCCGGATCGCGGTGTGCGGCATGAACCCGCACGCCGGCGAGCACGGCCTGTTCGGCGCCGAGGACGCAGAGCAGATCGTGCCGGCGATCGAGCTGGCCCGAGCCGCCGGAATCGACGCCAGCGGGCCGCACCCGGCCGACACGGTGTTCCACCAAGCCGTCAACGGGCACCTGTACGACGCCATCGTGTGCATGTACCACGATCAGGGGCACACCCCGATGAAGCTGCTCGCATTCGAGGAGGGGGTGAACATCACCATCGGCCTGCCGATCGTGCGCACGTCTGTCGATCATGGCACTGCCTTCGACATCGCCTGGAAGGGCGTTGCCTTCACTGCCTCGTTCGACCACGCGTTGGCCTGGGCGCGCAAGCTCGCGGGGTGAGCCGGCGCGATTCGACCATCGGCTGGGAGGCGACCGGGCCAAGTGCCGTCAGCCGGCGCGCCGCTCGAGGCGCGCCTCGGGCAGCAGCACGAGCGAAGACACCACGATCAGCGCGGCGGCGATGATCGCCACCGTGCTCAGATCGAACCGTTCGATCACGACGAAGCCGAGCAACGGCGCGGACACCGCCCGGATTCCGGTGAAGAACGTGTGCAGCCCCATGTAGTCGGCGACCCGACCTGGCGGTGCGAACTTCGTGACCCACAGCGTCCACATCAGGTCGCCGCCGGCGCTACCGACACCGAACGCCACCGCTCCGAGGATCAGACCCGTGTTGCCGGTACCGGAGAAGAACGCGCCGACGTAGATCGCGAACAGGAGGTTCACCATGATCCGGGCCGAGAAGAACGACATCCGGTCGAACAGCCGGCCGAACACGGGCATGCAGGCCAGGCGCACGATCGATGGCACGGTGACCGTGAGCATCGTGATCTTCGCCGCGTCGGCGTTCACGCCGTACCTGGACTGGGCGAGGAACTCCACCCGCAGCGGTAGCAGCATGAGGTTGCCGAACCCCATGAACATCCATGCGATGAGGGTGAGCCGGAGCTGGCGGTCCTCGCCGAGCAGGTGGAAGTGGGGGAGCGCCGATGGATGGCGTCCATCGATGGGTGGAATCGGCTGCGACGGCAGGCGCCGCTGCGTCCACGCCATCGCCAGCAACGCCACCGTGCCGGCGAGCAACAGATGCCACCACAGACCGGCGTGCGCCGTGAGGTAGGTACCCATCGCGAGCCCGGCCAGCGCGCTCACCGCGACACGGACGGCCATTCCCCGGCCGACCCGCTTGCCGCGATCCGCTGTCGAGAAGTTGGTCTCGTAGGTGGCGGTGAGCAGTGGGATCGAGGCGCTGATCGCGGCGACGCCGACGATCGAGCCGACCACGAGCAGGGCCAAGGGCCCGACCGCGGCGACGGCGAACCCGGCGGCGCCGATGGTGGAGATGAACGCGGCCACGCGCATCGCCGGCAGCCCGGACCGACGGACCGCTTCCGTGACGAACGGCGACACGAGCAGACCCACTCCCGACGCTGCAGCGATGAGGCCCTTCACCCATCCCGGCGCGTCGAACTGGGTGATCGCGATCGTCAGCAGCACCGATGACTCGAGCGGCAGGAGCATTCCCGCGGGGACCGATCGGGCGATGTCGAGCAGCTGCGTGCGCCGCACGATGTAGTCGTCGTCGGTCGGGCGAGATCGATCGTCGGGAGCGTCGAGGAGAGCCATCGTCGGGCGCAATCAGATGAGGCGACGCATCGCCGCGTCGGGAGTGCTGTTCTCCGAGAGCACCATCTCGGCGTCGGCGATCTGGCAGCCGCGCCCGCTGACGATGGCAGGGTTGATGTCGAGCACGGCGATCTCCGGATGGTCGGCCATCAGCTGGGCGACCCGAACGATGGTGTCGACGAGGGCGTCGGTGGCGATGCCGGCCGACTGCAACGCAACGTTGGCGCGCGAGGCGAGGACGAGGTTCTCGGCGGCAGCCGGTGAAACGGGAACGAGGCGGCTCGTCTCATCGCCGATCGCGTCGGCCGTCATGCCGCCGAGACCGAACGTGAGCAGGGCCCCGAGCCGCTCGTCGGTCGTGCAGCGGATCCGCACGTCGACCCCTGGCGACACCATCGACTGGAGGACCACGACGTCGGCATCGTCGCCGAGGCTGGTGCGCATCACCCCGAGGGCATCGGCGACCCCGTGGTCGTCGGGGAGGTCGAGGGCGACCCCGGCCTCCACCGATCGTCCGGCCCGGCGACGTGTGCTCTTCATCGCGACGGGATAGCCGAGCGTTGCCGCCGCGGCGACGGCCGACTCGGGCGTGGGATGGTCGAGACGAATCGAGTCGGGCACGGAAAGTCCGTAAGCCATGAGGATGGCGCGGCAGTCGTCGAGCGACGGCGTCTGATCACCGCGGTCGAGCACATCCGCGATCAGGGTCGCAACGATGCCAGGCTCGACGCCGAGGTCCGCAGGTGAAGGCAACGGAGCGGCGGCCTCGCTGTCGAGCCATCGGCGATATCGCCACATCCGGCCCAGCACGGCCGCGGCAGGCTCTGGGAACGAGAAGGTGGGAACGGCCGAACCCGGTTGGATGGGGCCGTCGTCGCGCCCGAGCATCACGGCCACCACCGGCTTGAGCGATCCTGCTGCTGCGGCGTCCACCTCGGCGACGGGTGCCTCGGCCGAGACGATCGGCGGCGCGTGGATCACGAGGACTGCGTCGACGGTGGCGCTCTCGATGGCGGCGCGGACGGCGGGCCCGAACTCGGCCGGCGCGGCTCGCCAGTCGAGCGCGATGGGGCTCTCGACGACGGTCAGTCCAGCGTTGGTGAGCGCGGCCCTGGCGAGTACTCCGGGGCTCCGCGAGTTCGAGATGATCGCGACCCGGGGTCCGGCCGGGATCGGTTGACTGGCGAGGACCCGCGCCGTGTCGAGCATGGATCGCACGGTCGGCACCTCGACGACGCCGGTCTGCTCGTAGAGCGCGGCAGTCGCCGCGCCGCGCCCGGCATCGCCGGTGCGGATGGCGACGATCGGTCTTCGTCTGCCGACGCGTCGGGCGATCCTGGCGAACTTGCGCGGGTTGCCGAACGTCTCGGTGTAGATCGCGATCACCGATGTCGCGTCGTCGTCCTCCCAGAACTGAAGGAGGTCGTTGCCGGACACGTCGCTCTTGTCGCCGAGCGACACGAACCACGACAGCCCCATGCCCATCTGCCGGGCGAGTTGGAGCAACGATGCGCCGAGCGAGCCCGACTGCATCGAGACGGCAATTCGGCCCGGCGGGAGATCGACCGGTACGAGCGCAGCCTGCACCCCCGAAGCTCCCGGGGTGCGGCCCGTGGCGATGCCCATGCTGGCCGCCCCGATGATGCGCATGCCGTGGCGCCGGGCGCGGTCCACCACCGCGACCATGTCGATGCCGGCGCCATCGACGGCGGTGACGATGACCGCACCGCGAACGCGTCGTTCGATGCACTGCTCGATCACGTCGAGAAGGTCGTCGACCGGGCACGCGATCACGGCGAGCCAGATGTCTTCTTCGATGTCGCCGACGGTGGGGTAGGCATGAACGCCGCCGATGGTGGCGTGGTTCGGGTTGACGGGGAACACCGGGAGGTCGAAGCCGTGGGTGACGTTCTGCCACAGCTCCCGGCCTATCGAGCCGATCCGGTCGGAGGCGCCGATCACCGCGATCGATCGGGGTAGCAACAACCGCGCCACCGATCGGCTGTCGGCGCGCTGTTCGCGCTGCTCGACCGAGTCGACGAACGCGGCCGTGTCGTCGAGGGTGAACTCGAGATCCATCACGCCACTGTCGAAGTGCCTGCGGATCGGCCAGCCTGCTTTGGCGAACACGCTGAGCATCGGGCGGTTGTCGGCCAGCACGTCGGCGGTGAATCGGTGGATGCCGTTCGTGCGGGCGATGGCCGCGAGGTGTTCGAGGAGGAGGGTGGCGATGCCCTTGCCCTGATGGGCGTCGTCGACCATGAATGCGACGTCGGCATCGCGCCGTCCTGGCCACCTCTCGTAGCTGGCCCATGCGACGAACTCGCCGCGGATCTCCAGCACCAGGGCGACGCGATCGACGAAGTCCACCTCGGTGAAGTGCCTGAGCTCGGTGTCGTTCAGCGTCGGCTTGGGGGAGAAGAACCGCCGGTACAGGTTCTCGCGTGGCTGTCGCTCGTGGAACGCGAGCAGCGTGGGGGCGTCGGCGCTCTGGATCGGCCGCAAGTATGCGCTCTCGCCGTCGGCAAGTACCACCGACGTCGCCCATGCCTCGCGCTTCGTCGTCACGTGGTTCAGCTTGCCACGTTGGAGGCTGCAGCCGACCGTTCTCGGCGTCCATCGCCAGGTATCCGGTCGGCACCTCGGTGCCCGTCTACTACGACCCCGCCAACCCGGCCAGCGCGGCGCTAGAGCGCTGACCCGCGCCCAGTCGCTTCGGTCGGGTCGCGGTCAGATGATCCGGTCCTTCTCCACCACCACCACGCCACGGTCGCTCAGCACGAAGCGCTCGGCGTCGATCGCGGGATCGTGGCCGATGGTGAACCCGGCGGGGATCACCACGTTCTTGTCGATCACGCAGCGGTGCAGCTTGGCCCCGGCACCAACCCGAACACCAGGGAACAGGATCGACTCGGTCACCTCGGCGGCTTCGTCGACGTAGGTCTCGGGCCCGAGGATCGATCGATCGACCCGGCCGCCCGACACGATCGAGCCGGCGCACAGCAGGCTGTTGCCGACCGACGCAGGCGCTCCGCCCGACCCGTAGCCGAGCTTTGCCGGAGGCAGCGGCAGTTGCAGGCTGTAGACGGGCCACTCGCGGTTGTAGAGGCTGAACGGTGGCACGGGAGCGAGCAGATCCATGTTCGCCTCGTAGTACGCGTCGAGGCTGCCGACGTCGCGCCAGTAGCCCCGCTCGTGGTCGGATTGGCCGGGGATCTCGTTGGTGGAGAAGTCGTACATGTGGGCGACGCCTTGGGCGGTGAGGGCCGGGATCACATCGCCACCGATGTCGGTGGCGATGCCGTCGGTACCGCGCGGGCTGACGATGTCGATGAGCACCTGGGTGTCGAACACGTAGTTGCCCATCGAGGCCAGCGCCCTGGAGGCGTCGCCCGGCATCGTCGGTGGTGTCGCCGGCTTCTCGTGGAAGCCGGCGATCTTGCCAGTGGTCGTCGCCTCGATGATGCCGAACTGGCACCCCTCGTGCACCGGCACCGGAATGGCCGCGACGGTGACGCCGGCTCCCGTGTCACGGTGCTGGGCCACCATCTGGCGGGTATCCATGTGGTAGATGTGATCGGCGCCGAACACGCACACCACGTCGGGTCGTTCGTCGCTGATCAGGTTGAGGTTCTGATAGATCGCGTCGGCCGATCCGCTGAACCACTGCGGGCCGCGCCGCATCTGCGCCGGAACGGGGGTGACGTAGTTGCCGAGCAGCGTGGAGAACCGCCAGGTCTGGCTGATGTGGCGGTCGAGGCTGTGGCTCTTGTACTGCGTCAGCACGACGATCTTCAGGTACCGCGAGTTGGCGAAGTTGGACAGCACGAAGTCGATGATGCGGTACGAGCCGCCGAACGGCACGGCCGGCTTGGCCCTGTCGGCGGTGA
>VFMC01000106.1 GCA_006515795.1 Acidimicrobiaceae bacterium
CGGCTGATCGACACCCAACATCTTGGATCAATAGCCTTCGTTCGGGCCGGCGGGCGTGGCGATCTGTGGGAGCGGTGTGCGATCCCGGCGGGACGTGGGCTCGGCTTCAGCGGAGCGGTGCGGGTGGCCGGCGCGCTCCTCGGTCGGGCGCAGCGTGAAGGCCTCGACGCGATCGACGACGCGGCGCGGCACGAGGTGTTCCCGCTGGTGAGCTCGCTCGAAGGCCACGCCGACAACGTCGCCGCCTCGTTGTTCGGCGGCATCGTGGCCACCGCCGATGGCCGCGTGGTACGGCTTCCGCTCGGTCTCGACCCTGCAGTGGTGGTGTGGATCCCGTCGTTCGCCACCAAGACCGACGAATCGCGTCGAGCGCTGGCGTCGACGGTGTCGTTCGACGACGCAGTGTTCAACATCGCTCACGTGGCGCTGCTGGTGGCTGCGCTCGGATCGGGCGACGTCGACGCGCTCGCCGTCGCCACCCAGGACCGCCTGCACCAGCAGGCTCGCCTGGCTCGCGCCGAACCGAGTCGCCAGGCAATGGATGCGGCGTTGGCTTCCGGAGCATGGTGCGCGTGGCTGTCGGGTAGCGGACCGACCGTCGCCGCGCTGTGTCACCGCGACGATGCCGGCGCCGTCGCCGCGGGCCTTCCAGCGGACGGACATGCCAAGGTGCTGCGTCTCGATCACGAAGGTGCCACGATCGAGGCCCCATACACTTGAGCCATGTCCGGTGAAGGCGGTTCCGGTGAGGGCGGGGTGCCCGATCACCTCATCGCTTCGGCACTGGAGTTCGCCGTCGGCATCGCCGCTGCAGGCGCCCGACTGCGGCCGGCCCTCGCCTTCCCGGCCGAGCTGCGCCCGTTCCTGAAGTTCACCAAGCTGCCGGCCAAGGCGCTCTCCGAGGTTCGCTCCGCGGTGGAGGCCGATACCGGGTTCCGGAACAGGCTTGCCGCGGTGGCCGTGCCGGAGCTGGTCGACGAGGCCGGCCTGATCTGGTTGCGCCGAGCCGACGGATGGCACGACCGGTTGCTGGCCGCGGTGCCGGCTGGCGCAGCTGCGACCACCACCGATCTCCGGCGGTCGGAACGCCGGCGCGAAGCGGCCGAACGCGCCGCTCGCCGCGCCGTGGTCGAACTGGCGGCGGCTCGCGCCGAGCTCGACCGGCGTGGCATCGAAGATGCCGGGCGCCTCGACGAGATCGACCAGCTACGGCGCGAGCGCGACTCGCTTCGCGACCAGGCTCGCGTCCATCAGGCAGAGCACCGCCGGGCGCTCTCACGCATCTCTGCAGGGTCCGAGCAGCTTGCCCAACGCACCATCGAGCTGCAGGTCGCACAGCGAGAGCTCGTCGCGGCGATGAAGCTGCGCGACGAGGTGTTGGCCGATCGGGCACGCAACCCGGCTGTCGACGAGCCCGTCGCTTCCGACGGTGCCGCGCTGCACCGGAGCGATCCTGCCGCATCGGCTCCGGCACGCCGGAACCGCGGTCGGCGATCGTCGCGGCAGCCGATCGGCCTACCCGGCGGTTTGTACGGGTCGTCGGCCGCGGCGGCCGAGTTCCTGGTGCGCCGGCCGGGCGTGATGGTGCTGGTCGACGGCTACAACGTCGCCAAGTTGGCCTGGCCCCAGCTCGAGCTCGACGCGCAGCGCGATCGTTGCATCGATGCTTGCGAGGACGTCGCCAGGCGGTTCGGACCGGAGATCACGGTCGTCTTCGACGGCGCGGCTGTGCTGGGCACATCGGCGCCGCGGCGGCTGGTTCGGGTGTCGTTCTCTCCGGCGGGCGTGTCGGCCGACGACGTGCTCCGGGCTGAGGTTCTCGCCTTGTCCCACAGCACGCCGGTGGTCGTCGTCACCAACGATCAGGCCGTGCTCACCGACGTGCGCGCATCGGGTGCGAACGTGCTGGCGAGCGAACAGTGGCTCGCCCTCGCGGGCCGCTGATCGGTGGGCGGCGAACCGCGCAACACCCCTGTGCGACTCTGCTCGCATGAGCGACTCCGTCATCTCCATCTCCTGTGACTCGTGCGTCATGCAGCACACCAGCACCTGCAGCGACTGCGTGGTCACCTTCATCTGCGATAGCGCCGATTCGGCGGTGATGTTCGATCTCGCCGAGCAGCGGGCGGTGCGCTTGCTCGCATCTGCGGGCCTGGTGCCTACGCTTCGTCATCGTGAGGCGATCTGAGATCTTGCGCTGGTCGCGTCCCGAGTCGCGTCCCGAGGCGCCACTCGAGGCGCTCGATGCCGACTACGTGGCCGGGTTGGCCCGACTCGCCGCCGGGTTCGGCATCACCCACACGGGCGTGGCCGGCGCGGCGATCTTGGGCAGGGCCCGCGCCGAGCTCCACCGCCGGCGTTCGGCCGGGCTCCACGACACCATGCAGTTCACCTACAAGAACCCCGACCGGTCAACCGATCCCACGGCCGCCGTGCAGGGAGCAAGAGCGGTGTTCGTCGGGGCCAGGCCGTACACGGGCGCCGACGTTGCCCACGACCCGTCCATGCCGGTACGCGGAAGGGTCGCACGCTACGCCCAGTCCGATCACTACGCGCCCCTGCGCGAGGGCCTGTGGGCGGTAGCCGACAGGCTGCGCGCCGATGGGTTCAAGGCCGTCGCCTTCGCCGACGACAACTCGATGGTCGACCGCGAGGTTGCCTACCAGGCCGGCCTCGGCTGGTTCGGCAAGAACGCCAACCTGCTGATCAGCGGGGCCGGGAGCTACTTCGTGCTCGGCAGCGTCGTCACGACGGCGCCACTCCCGCCTGCCCGAAGTACTGCGACCGACGGTTGCGGCACGTGCCGACGGTGCATCGACGGGTGCCCGACCGAAGCGATCGTGGCGCCAGGCGTGGTCGACGCGGCGCGTTGCCTCGCCTGGCTGCTCCAGAAACCTGGCATCTTCGATCGCCGTTTCCGTGCCGCGGTCGGCGACCGGCTGTACGGGTGCGACGACTGTCAGGAGGTGTGCCCACCCACGGTGCGGCTCGGCGCGCGGCAACCGGCCGCAGCGCCCGGTGACGGTCGCGATGACGGCCACGAGCCGGTGGTCGACGTGCTCGACCTGCTCGACGCCACCGACGCCGTAGTCCTCCAACGGTGGGGGCGTTGGTACCTCGCCGAGCGAGATCCGCGCTGGCTGCGGCGCAACGCGCTGCTGATCGTCGGCAACTCCAACCGTGCCGACGACGCCCGAGTCAGGGCGGTGATCTCGCGCTACCTTGCCCACGATGATCCGGTCCTGCGCGTCCACGCCGTGTGGGCGGCGCGGATGTTGGGCCTGGTGCGGCTCATCGCGGCCGACGACCAAGACCGCGATGTGATCGCCGAACTGAACACCCCGCTGTGAAGCACCTCCTCGTCACCAACGACTTCCCACCGAAGATCGGTGGCATCCAGTCGCTGCTCTGGGAGTGGTGGCGCCGGCTCCCACCCGACTCGTTCGCGGTGCTCACCTCGCCCTACGCCGGTACCGCGACGTTCGACGCCGAGCAGCCGTTCGTCATCGAACGCACCCGCGAACCGGTGCTGCTTCCGCACCCGTGGATGGTTCGCCGCGTCAACGAGATGGCCCGCCGGGTCGGTGCCGAGCTGGTCGTGCTCGATCCGGCCGTTCCGCTCGGCCTGGTCGGTCCGTCGCTCGACCTGCCCTACGACGTCGTGCTCCACGGTGCCGAGGTCACCTTTCCCGGTCGCCTCCCGGTCGCCAGGCAGTCGCTCGCGCACGTGCTCCGCCACGCCAGGCACATCGTGGCCGCCGGCGGGTACCCGGCAGCCGAGGCCGAACGGGCCGCCGGCCGCGCGCTGCCGATCACGGTGGTTCCTCCGGGTGTCGACATCCATCGGTTCAGGCCGCTCGACCCCGCCGAACGTCTCGCCGCGCGCCGCTCGTTCGGCATCGCCGACGACGCCGAGATGATCGTCAGCATCAGTCGTCTCGTGCCGCGCAAGGGCTTCGACACGGCGATCAGGGCCGCCGCCCGCCTGCACAGCAGCCGGCCGCGCTTGGTGCTCGTCATCTCCGGCAGCGGCCGCGACGAGGGCCGGCTGCGCCGGCTCGCGGCCGAGCTCGGTGCTCCCGTTCGGTTCCTCGGACGCGTTTCCAACGACGACCTGCCCCGCCTCTACGGGTGTGCCGACGTGTATGCGATGCTGTGCCGCAACCGCTGGGGTGGTTTGGAGCAGGAAGGGTTCGGCATCGTGTTCGTCGAGGCCGCGGCGTGCGGAGTGCCTCAGGTGGCGGGAGACAGTGGGGGAGCCGCCGAAGCCGTCGCCGACGGCCGTACCGGCATCGTGGTGCGACACCCACAGCAGGTCGGCGAGGTTGCCGGCGCGTTCGAAGCGCTCCTCGACGATCCGGCCGGTTGCGCGGCGATGGGTCGCCAGGCGCGTATCCGCGCCGAGAACGAGTTCTCCTACGATGTCCTCGCCGAGCGCCTAGGTCGTTGTCTCGGTGCGCTGCCATGATGGATGCTGCATGAGCGAGTGGTCGCGTAGTCCGAAAGCTTTGGTACGAGCCGACCTGATCGGCACGGCTGTCTTCACCGCGGTCATCGCCGTCGGTGTTCCCCTTCGCGACGAGCGACCCGCTCAGATCGTCGTCGGCGCGGTGTCGATGATCCTGTTCACGATCGGTGCGGCGGGCTGCCTGTGGGCGTACGTGAGCGCCCTCGATCGGTCGCGGGTCGACGAGATCGGTGTCGCCAACCTGTTCCTGCTCACGGGATCGACCGCGCCCGCATCCACCAAGCGGATCATGGCCGCAGCCCTGTGCGCCCAAGTGGTGGTGGCGATCGGCGCGGCGACCATCGGCGCCGTCGGCCTGAGCGGCAGCCAGGTGAACGCGCTCGCGTTCGGTATTCTCGTGCCGATGTTCGGTCTGGCCATGAACTCACTGTGGGCGGTCCGCCACGGCGCCTTCGGGCCGCGCCTCGACCCGGCGGTCCAACCGTCGAACCGGAAGATCGGCTAGAACAACTCCATGGCAGAACAGGCCTCGCAGACCACGACCATCGCCGCGTCCCCCGATCGGGTGTGGGCCATCGCCGCCGATGTCGAGCGCTACCCGGAGTGGGCCAAAGACGTCAAGGACGTCATCGTCAGGGCGCGTGACGCCCAAGGGCGGCCCCTCGAGGTCGAGTTCCGCGCCTCGGCGCTCGGGCGGAGCACGCACTACACCTTGGGTTACGACTACTCGATGGCGCCCGAGGTGCTGGCCTGGCGCCTGATCCGCGGCGACATCATGCGCACCGTCGATGGCGCCTACCACTTCAGCCCGATGACCGATGGCGGTACCGAGGTGCGCTACGACCTCGTGATCGAGCTGGTCGTACCACTCCCGGGGTTCGTGAAGCGTCGCGCCGAGGTGCGCATTCTCAACACCGTGCGAGAGCTGAAGGCTCGCGCCGAACTGTCGTGACAGGCCGCATCGGCATCGACGTCGGCGGCACGAAGTGCCTCGGGGTGGTGCTCGGCGACGACGGCGAAGTCGTCAAGTGCGAGCGACGACCGACGCAACGTGATCCCGAGGCCATCATCGACACCCTCGTCGATCTCGTGGCCAGCCTGTCGCCGGTCACGTCGCTCGGGGTCGGCGTGCCAGGCCTCGTCACCCGTAGCGGTGTCCTGCGGGCCGCGCCGAACCTGGTCGACGTGACCGACTTCCAGGTCGGCCGCCTGCTCGGTGAGCGGCTCGGCTTCGAGGTGCACGTCGACAACGACGCCACCTGTGCCGCCGCTGCCGAGTGGAAGACCGGGGTGGCCAAGGGCGCCTCCGACGTGGTGATGGTCACGCTCGGCACCGGAATCGGTGGTGGCATCATCGCCGGTGGCGTGCTGCAGCGCGGGGCCAACGGATTTGCCGGTGAGATCGGGCAC
>VFMC01000107.1:0-7417 GCA_006515795.1 Acidimicrobiaceae bacterium
CGACGGGCCGCACGCCCTGCTCGCCGGCACGACCGGCGCCGGCAAGAGCGAGCTGCTGCGCAGCCTCGTGCTGGGCCTGGCCTGCAGCATCGCTCCCGACCAGCTCACCTTCGTGCTCGTCGACTACAAGGGCGGAGCCACGTTCGACGCCTTGGCGTCGCTACCACATGTGGTCGGCACGGTCACCGATCTCGACGGCACGCTCGCCGATCGGGCGTTGCGCAGCCTGCGTGCCGAACTGACCCTTCGTGAGCGAACCATGCGCGAGCACGGCGCCGCCGACCTCACCGCCGCGCGGCTCGCCCGCGGCTCGCCGGTGCTGCCGCGCCTGGTCGTGGTGGTCGACGAGTTCGCGGCACTTGCCGTGGAGCACCCCGGCTTCCTCCACTCCCTCATCGGCATCGCCCAACGCGGGCGCAGCCTGGGTGTGCATCTGCTGTTGGCCACCCAGCGCCCCGCCGGCGTGATCGACGAAGCGATCAGGGCCAACACCGCGCTGCGCATCGCGCTTCGGCTGAACGACGTGGCCGACGCAGTCGACGTCGTCGGCGACCCGACGCCGGCGGGCTTCAGCCGATCGGTCCCCGGACGCGCCGCGATGCGGCTGGCACCCGACGAGCTCGTCACCTTCCAGACGGCTGGCGCCGCCGACGCCGAGCGCATCGTTGCGGCCGTGTGCGCCTCCACTTCGATCGCCTGCATCGGCTCACCCCGACGACCGTGGCTCGACCCGCTGCCGGCGCGACTCGAGCGGCCCATCGCCGGCGGCGCGATCGGGATGATCGACCTTCCCGACGAGCAAGCGCAGCACCCCCTCACCTGGCGACCGGAGGCCGGTCACCTGTTGGTCGCCGGATCACAGGGCAGCGGGGTGACCTCGTCGCTGCTCACCCTGGTAGGCGCGGTGCTCGCCGGGCCGGCTCGTCCGGAGGTGTTCGTCGTCGACGGGCTGGGCGACCCACGGTGGGATGCCTTGATCGAACACCCACGATGTGCGGCGGTGGTGCGACTCCACCACCGCGAGCGCCTGTGGCGGCTGCTCGATCGGCTCGCTCGTCGAGGCGCCGGCCGGCCGTGCGCCGGCGAACAGCGCGCTGTGCTGGTGATCGACGGGCTCGCCTCGCTGCGTCATGAGCTCGAACCGCTCGACCGCGCAGTCGAGCTCGATCTGCTCGAACGGCTGATCATCGACGCCGAATCGATCGGGGTCGCCCTGGTCATCGGCGCCGATTCCGTCAACCGGCTGCCCGCCTCGGTGCTGGCGCGGTGCCCGCATCGGTGGGTGATGCACTTCCACGATCCCCTCGACGGCGCGGCGCTCGGCGTACCGGCCACGGCGATGCCCTGTGCGATCCCGGGCCGACTGGTGATCGCCGGGGGCTCGCACGCGACCGCGCAGATGGTCGTGCCCGCTGCGATCGCCGCGCCGCACCGAGCAACTCGGCCGGTGGCCCGAGTGGTGGATCTGCCGCCGTCGGTCGGTGCCGACACGTTGCTCGCGTCGTCGCACGACGGCGCTTCATGGCGGGTGCCACTCGGGGNNNNGGTTCGACGACCTGGCGGCGCTCGAGCTCGACGTTCCCGACGGCGATCACGTGCTCGTGCTCGGTCCGAGTCGCAGCGGGAAGAGCCATGCACTGATGCGGTTCATCGGTGCGTGGAACGACGCCGGCCCCGAGACCGGCCAGTCCGGCGAGCGGGAACGGGCAGTGGTGCTCACGCCTCGCCGCTCGCCACTCGACCCGACCTGCACCGATCTCGCCGACGCCATCGCGGCCACGAACCGTCACCTCGCCGGCGGCCGACGGGCGCTTCTGGTGATCGACGATGCCGATCTCGTGAACGACGACAGCGGGTGTCTCGCCGGTCTGATAGCAGCGCGAACCGCGGGGCTCGTAGTGGTGGCCGCCGGCCGGGCCGAAGCGCTCCGACAGGCCTATGGGCATTGGAGCGCGGCAATCCGACGAAGCCGCATCGGTGTGATCCTCACGGGAGGCAGTGACATCGACGCCGATCTGTTCGGTGTTGCCATGCCCCGGTCGTTGCCCGTCGCGGCCCGGCCGGGGCTTGCCCATGTGGTGGATCGCGGCGATCTGGTGCTCGGCCAGATTGCCGTCGGCGAAGCCGTAACGTGGCGGCGATGACCCGTCTGCTCACCGTTGCCGCCGCCCAACTCGGCCCCATCCAGCGTGACCACACCAGGGCGCAGGTGGTCGATCGATTGATCGCCCTCCTCCACGCCGCTCACCGGCATGGCGCCGAGCTCGTGGTCTACCCCGAGCTAGCGCTCACCACGTTCTTCCCGCGCTGGTTCGTCGACGACATCACCACGGCCGATCACTGGTACGAGACGTCGATGCCCAACGTCGCCACCCAGCCCCTGTTCGACGAAGCGAAGCGGCTCGGCATCGGCTTCTGCCTCGGGTACGCCCTGCGCGAGGCGGCGCCCGCCGGCGCTACTCGGCGGTGGAACGTGCAGACCCTCGTGGAGCGCGACGGAAGCATCGTGGCCACCTACAAGAAGACCCACATCCCTGGCCACGAGCACCACGAACCCGATCGCCCGTTCCAGCACGCCGAGCGCTACTACTTCGAGCCGAGCCCCGACGGATTCGGTGTGTGGCGGGCGTTCGGCGGGCTGATCGGGATGATGATCTGCAACGATCGGCGCTGGCCGGAGAGCTACCGCGTGATGGGCCTGCAGGGCGTGGAGATGATCCTGTGCGGGTACAACACGCCGATCCACTACGTACCCGATCCGAGCCAGGACATCTTGCAGGGCTTCCACAACGCGCTGGTGATGCAGTCGGGCGCTTACCAGAACGGGACGTGGGTCGTCGGTGTCGCCAAGGGTGGGGTGGAGGAGGGTGTCGACTCGCTCGGCCAGACGATGATCGTGGCGCCGAGCGGTCAGATCGTTGCCCAAGCTCTCGGCAGCGACGACGAGATCGTGGTGGCCCGCTGCGATCTCGACTGGTGTTCGCGCTACAAGGACACGCTGTTCGACTTCGATCGGTACCGCCGCCCGGAGCTGTACGGTCGGATCTGCAGCCAACGAGGAGTTATCGTCGCCGATTGATCGGTACTGCGCGGTGTGGTGATCATCTCGCTCCGAGCGGCCACGGCGAGCCGCTTCATCTCGGTGAGTGCTATCCCAAGCGCGATGTGTGTTCGACCCCCCTCATTTGAAGACCCCCCAAGTGGGCGGCCCCCAAGCCGGTGGGGGTATGCTTATAGTCTTCGCTGCGTCCAAGGGAGAGTTCGCAATCAACCCGAAACGGGTACGCCAGGCGGGTGGTACCCAGAAGGAACGAACATGACTGCAACGATTCTTTCCACGGTCAAGGTCCTGATCGTCGACGACCACCGCTCGTACGCCGAGGCGCTCAGCCTCGCCGTCTCGATCGAGCCGGGATTCGAGAGCATCGGCTCCGTGCCCGACGTCATGTCGGCAATCACGACCGTGCTCGAGCAACGGCCCGACGTGGTGATCATCGACTGGCAACTGCCCGTCGTCGACGGTGTGGAGGGCGTGCGGCGCCTGCTCGTCGCCGATCCACGATTGAAGCTGGTCATGATCACCGGTCACGCCGACGCCAGCCTGCGCCGTCTGGCGGCTCTCGCCGGCGCCTCGGCCTTCCTGGCCAAGGAGAGCTCCATCTCCGAGATCCTCCAAGCGGTGCGCGACGCGATGAACGGCGATGCCTTCATCGACGTCACGGCCGATGCGAACGAAGACACGATGTCGGCGCTCAGCCTCACCCCGCGAGAGATCGAGGTGCTCTACCTGCTGGCCAAGGGTCGCGACACGCCGACCATCGCGACATCCCTCTACTTGAGCGTGCACACCGTGCGGGGCTACGTCAAAGAGGTGCTCCGCAAGCTCGGGGCGCACTCACAGCTCGAAGCTGTCGCGGTGGCGCGGCGGGCGGGGCTCCTTCCCGACGCCCACTGAATCGGGCCGACGCGGCAGCGTCACCACGAACCTCGCGCCGCCACGCTCGCTGGCTTCGCAGCGTGCCGAACCGCCATGGAACTGGGCGAACTGCTGCACGAGGAACAGTCCGAGGCCGGTGCCCGGGCGATCGGCCGAACGTTCGCCGCGCACGTAGGCCGAGAACACGCTGACGCGCATCTCGTCCGGCACGCCTGGACCGTCGTCGTCGACCGCGATCTCGATCGTCGAGCTCATCTCGGCGGCACTGATCTGCACCTTCGTGCCCACCGGAGTGTGCGTTACGGCGTTGCTGAGCAGGTTGTCGATGATCCGCTCCACCTGCGCTCCGTCGGCCCACAAGGTGAGGTCGCCACGGCTCGACTCGACCCTCACCGAATGGCTCGTGCCGTCGAACTCGCGGGCCCGCGCATACATCAGTTGCTCGACATCGATGCGCCTCCGTCGGGGCGCTTCGAGACCGGAGCCGACCCGGTTGGCAGTGACGAGGTCGGCCAGCACGCCCTCGGTGCGCCGGGCCTCGGCCCGCACCCGGCTGACCAGCTCGCTTCGCTGAGAATCGGTGATCGCATCGGCGCGATCCTCGAGGATCTCGGTCATCATCCGGATTGCCGCGAGCGGTGCACGGATGTCGTGCGACACCGCCGAGAGCAGCGCAGCGCGTTCCTGCGCGGCGCGGGCCAGGTCGGCCAACGACTCCTGCAACTGGCTGTTCAGCGTGAGCAGATCGGTGATGTCGGCGAAGGTGACGACCGCCCCGCCGCCACGCCCGGTCGCCCCCCACAGCGGCGCCGAGTTCACCAGCAGCCAACGCCGGGCGTCGTCGCTGTGGCGCCGAATGCCGACCACGACGTCGCGCACGTCGATGCCGTACTTCAAGGTGATCGCGACTGGGCGATCCTCGTCGTTGAAGGGCGTACCGTCTTCGTGCTCGTCGTCGAAGCGCCGATCGAGTGGGCTCTGCCCGAGCAGCTCCGACCGGGTCATGCCGACTATCGACTCGGCAGCCAGGTTGCAGTCGGTGACGGATCCGTCTACGTCGTGCACGATCACCCCGTGGGTGAGCGAGTGCAGCACGCTGCGATACCGCGTCTCGCGCTCGACTGCGTGATCG
Organism: Acidimicrobiaceae bacterium; assembly: GCA_006515795.1. Lineage (GTDB taxonomy): Bacteria > Actinomycetota > Acidimicrobiia > Acidimicrobiales > Ilumatobacteraceae > VFMC01. The sequence goes on from VFMC01000107.1 coordinate 5,070, forward strand.
TGGTCGGCGGACCTGGCTGCCAACGTGGAGCGCAGCACGAACAGCTGCTCCACCTGCCTTCCGAGCGCGCCGACCATCTCGAGATGAGCAGCGGTGAACGGGGTCGGTTCGCGGTGAACCACCCCGAGCACGCCTACGGCCACGCGATCGAGGTCGAACAACGGGAACCCCGCGTAGCTCCGTGCCAGCGCGGCGAACTCCTTGTCGGCGAAGCGCTCGTCGAGCGCCGTGTCGGGCACCACCAGCGGCCCGGAAGCGGCGATCGTGTACTCGCCGATCGAGCTGTCCCGCCGCACGGATTCGATGTCCATCCCGGTTTGCGCCTTGAACCACTGCCGTTCGTCGTCGAAGAAGCTGATGAACGCGACGGGGGCCGCGCAGATGCGGGCGGCCAGCATGACGATGTCGTCGTAGGCCTGTTCGGGCGGGGTGTCGAGGATGCGCAGCCGCTGAACCGCGGCCAGTCGGGCCCGCTCCTCATCCGTCAGCTGCTTGGCGCCGCGCTCCACTTTGCCGAGGGTAGTGCCAGTCTCCACGGTGGTCGGGGCCATCGGTGGTTCGATGTGTTCGCATAGTTGCCCGGTCTTTGACAAAATGTAAAGCGTGACCGACACAGCGAGCCCGCCAACCACGACCACCGCACCGCCCGTGTCGTTCGTCGTGAACGGCGTACCAGTGACGGTGCGAGGCGATCACCCTCATCTGCTGGCAGCGCTGCGCGACGAACTGGACCTCACCGCGGCAAAGGACGGGTGCTCACCGAGTGGCCAGTGCGGTTGTTGCACCGTGCACATCGATGGCAAGGCGGTGGTGAGCTGCCAGCAACCGCTGGCCAAGGCAGCCGGTGCACGGATCCTCACGTTGGAAGGGGTCGCCGCCCACGAACGCGCCGCGTGGGCCGACGCCTTCGCTGCCTGTGGCGGGCTGCAGTGCGGGTTCTGCATCCCCGGCATCGTGATGCGCGCCAAGGCGCAAGTCGACAAGAAGGGCGCGGCACTGCGCCGCGACGACATGAGCCGGCACCTGGGCGCCCACCTCTGCCGCTGCACCGGGTACGTGAAGATCCTCGACGCGATCGAGATGGTCGCCCAGGGTCGAACAGCCGTCGTTGCCCTCGCCGACACCGTTGGTGGTTCCGGCGCCAAGTACGAGGCGGGCGGTCTCGCGCTGGGCGACCGCGGGTACGTCGACGACATGCGACTGCCGGGGATGCTCCACGCGGCGTTGCACCTCGCCGCGCACACGCGAGCCGACATCGTCGCCATCGACACCACGGCCGCGCTGGCCGCCACCGGCGTGCACGCCGTGTTCACCGCCGCCGACGTGCCCGGCGAGCTCATGGTCGGCATCATCCACAAGGACTGGCCGGTGATGATCCCGGTAGGGGGGCGCACCAGCTACGCCGGCGACGTGCTGGCCGTCGTGGTGGCAGATACGCGCGAGCAGGCCCGTGCCGCAGCGGGCCTGGTGGCAGTGCACTACGAGGTGCACACCCCGGTCACCGACCCGATCGCCGCGCTCGAACCAGGAGCGCCGGTTGCCGTGTGGCAGTCCACCAGCAACGTGCTGAGCGTCAGCGACTACGCCCGTGGCGACGTGGACACTGCACTCGGCCGGTGCTCGCACACCGTGCACGAGGTGTTCGAGACCCAGCGCGTCGAGCATGCGTTCCTCGAGCCGGAGAGCTCGCTCGCCGCGCCGGCGCGGCGCGACGGGTGCAAGCACCTGCACGTGTACTCCGGCGGACAGGGCGTGTGGGACGACCGCGACGACATCGCCCGCATGCTCGCCGTCTCGAACGACGACGTCACCGTCACCCTCGTGTCGAACGGCGGGGCGTTCGGTGGCAAGGAGGACATGAGCAACCAGGCCCACGCCGCACTGGCCGCGTGGTTGCTCGACCGTCCGGTGAAGTGCACGCTGTCGCGCGAAGAGAGCTTGATCATGCATGCGAAGCGTCACCCCATTCGCCTCGAGTACTGGGCCGGGTGCGATGACGACGGGCTGCTCACCGCGGTGAAGGTCCGCGCGATCGGCGACAGCGGTGCCTACGCGAGCGTGGGCATGAAGGTGCTCGAACGCGCGGCGGGGCATGCCAGCGGCCCCTACCGGGTGCCGAACATCGATGTGCACGCCACGGCGGTGCGCACCAACAACCCCGTGTGCGGCGCGTTTCGCGGGTTCGGCGCCAACCAGGCGCAGTTCGCCATGGAGGGTGTGCTCGACAGGCTCGCGGCCCAGGTCGGCATCTCCGGTTGGGAGATCCGCAAGCGCAACGTCATCCACCCCGGCGAGGTTTGGGGGCCGGGGCAGATCATGGACGACGGCTGCGCCGGCGCCGAGGCGTG
>VFMC01000107.1:7427-9898 GCA_006515795.1 Acidimicrobiaceae bacterium
CGCGGCCCGCGCCGCCGGTCGCGCCGTCGGCCTCGGGGTCGGTCTCAAGAACAGCGGCCTCGGCAACGGGTTCCGCGAGCTGTCACGCGCCGTCATCCGGTTCCGGGCCGACGGTCGGGTCGAGGTCCGCCACGGTTGGACCGAGATGGGCCAGGGCGTGCACACGGTCGCCTTGCAGGTGGCCGCCCAAGAGCTCGGAATCGCACCCGACCGCATCGACGTGATCGTCGATACCACCCGCGAGCTCGGGTTCGGCCAGACCACGGGCTCTCGGGGCACGCTGATGGCCGCCGGCGCCGTCCGCCAGGCGTGCCTGGCAGCGCTGGCCGGTCACTGCGCAGGAGACGTCGACTTCGTCGGTGAGCACCTTGTCGACTGGACCCAGCACCTCGGCGATCCCGACCACCCGAACCCCACCATCCACTCCGCGTTCGGCTACGCGGCACAACTGGTGGAGATCGACCGCTCCTCCGGCGCCATCGCGCGCGTCGTTGCTATCCACGACGTCGGCAAGGCAGTGAACCCCCTGCTGTGTGAGGGGCAGATCGAAGGCAGCGTGCACATGGGCCTCGGGTATGCGTTGACCGAGGACTTCCCCTCGGATCCGGCAACGGGCTTCCCTACCAACATGACGCTGCGCTCGCTCGGCATCCTCCGCGCCAAGGACGTGCCTCCGATCGAGGTGCACATCGTCGAGGTTCCGCAGCCACGTTCGCCGTACGGCATCAAGGGGGTGGGCGAGATCGGGCTTGTGCCGACGGCCCCGGCGGTGGCCGCCGCGTTGCACGACCTCGATGGCGCATGGCGCAACGTGCTACCAATGCGACCCAAGGGACAGGACTTCGAATGATCATCGACCAGACCGCGGTGCAAGCACTGATGGACCGGGCCCGGCGCGACGTCGACGATGGGTTGCTGCCTTCGGTCCAGGTCGCGCTGGCGCACTCGGGTGAGCTGGTGGCCTTCGCGACCTTCGGCGATGAGCCGCTACGTGGTGTATTCCGCCACGAAGGCGTTCGTCGCGGGAGCGATGTGGGTGCTGATCGGCGACGGCCTGGTCGACGCGGCGACGCGAGTCGTCGACGTGGTGCCCGAGTTCGGCACCAACGGCAAGGACGTGATCACCATCGAACAGGTGATGCTGCACACCTCCGGGTTTCCCACCGCACCGCTCTCGCCCGTCGATGGAGACACGAGCCGCGGTCGGTGCGCGGCATTCGCGCGATGGCGGCTCAACTGGGAACCCGGCACGGCGTTCGAGTACCACGCGTCGTCGGCGCACTGGGTGCTCGCCGAGATCATCGAGCGGGTGACCGGCAGTGATTTCCGGGCCGTGGTGGAAGAGCGGGTCAGCGGTCCAGCCGGGCTTCCTCGGGTGCTCGGCGACGTGCCGTGCGCCGCGGCCGAGCTCACGGTGGTGGGCGAACCGGCGACCGCCGAGCAGATGATGGCCACGTTCGGCGTGGCGACGCTCGACCTCGGGGAGGTCACGACCGAAGCGTTGGTCACGTTCAACGATCCGGCCGTGCAGCGCGTCGGCATGCCCGGCGGTGGTGGCGTGATGCGCGCCGCCGATCTGGCGATGTACTACCAGGCGATGTTGCACAACCCCGGCGAGATGTGGTCCCCCGGAGTCCTTCACGACGTGACCACCAACGTGCGCAACCGGTTTCCCGACAAGCTCATCGGTGTGCCGGCCAACCGCACCCTCGGCTTGGTGGTGGCCGGCGACGACGGCAGCAGCCACCTTCGCGGGATGGGCCGCACGGTGTCGGCCCTTGCGTTCGGGCACAACGGCGCGAAGGGCCAGATCGCCTGGGCCGATCCGGCCACGGGGCTGAGTTTCGGCTACTGCACCAACGGCCTCGACGAGAACGCGGTCCGCGAGCCGCGGCGCACGGTCGCCCTGGCCAGCCTCGCCGCGGTGTGTGTGAGGGGCTGAGGAAGCGTTCATGTCCTCATCCGGGTCGCTACCGTCGGAGCTGGACGTGGCGGGGCTTCCGCCCGGCGTGACTCCCGGTCTCGTCTGCGGCCATCACCACCTCTACTCGGCCCTCGCCAGGGGCATGCCGGCGCCGCCGCGGCAGCCGACCGACTTCCGCAGCATCCTCGAGCAGATCTGGTGGCGGCTCGACGTGGCGTTGGATCTGGAGATGTTGCGGTGGAGCGCGATGCTCGGCGCGATGGAGGCCCTGCAGTGCGGTACCACCGCGATCGTCGATCACCACGAGAGCCCGAACGCGATCGAGGGCAGCCTCGACGTGATCGCCGGGGCATGTGCCGAGGTCGGCGTGCGCGTGAACTGCGCGTACGGCATCACCGACCGTCACGGTCACGCCGCGGCACTGCGCGGGCTCGCCGAGAACGACCGCTTCCTCGCCGGTGGAGGCCGCGGAATGGTGGGTGTGCACGCCGCGTTCACATGCGATCCCGAGTCGTTGACAGCCGCCGCCGAACTGGCTCGGCACCAC
>VFMC01000108.1 GCA_006515795.1 Acidimicrobiaceae bacterium
GCGAGCACCTCGAGGCGCTGGCGATGGAAGCTGCGAACCTCGTCCCACGACGCTGCATACGAGCCGTGGTACTCGCTGCCGTCACCGAGAGTTGCGCCGAACGGTCCGATCGACGCGGCCACGTACCGGGTGCCCGAAAGGCGGGCGAGCTCGGTGGTGGAGAGCAAGGCGCGCGTGGCAGCCGCGGGCGAGAGACCGGCATGACCGAAGCCGGCGACGCTTGCCTGATAGCTCGAGCTGATCACGATGTCGGCCCCGGCCTCGACGAAGCTGCGGTGCGCGGCGGTGATCACCTCTGGCTGATCGACCACGAGCTGAGCCGTCCACAGCAGACCGCTGGGTCGATGTCCGAGCAGCTCGAGTGCGGTGGACAGGCCGCCGTCGAGCACGGCGAACGGTTCGACGGCGAGCGACGACGCGCCGGCGGTGGCGGTCACCTGCGCACCGGCCGGACGATGACTCCCGCCGCCGTCATCGCCGCCTTCGCCTCGGCGATGGTGTGCTCGCCGAAGTGGAAGATGCTCGCCGCGAGCACACCCGTGGCACCGCCTTCGGTGATTCCCCGCGCGAGATGATCGAGGGTGCCGACACCGCCACTGGCGATCACCGGGACGCCGACGACCGAGCTGATCGCCCGGGTGAGCTCGATGTCGAAGCCGTCCTTGGTACCGTCACGGTCCATCGATGTGAGGAGGATCTCGCCGGCTCCGGCCGCCTCCGCCTTCTCGGCCCACTCCACGGCGTCGAGGCCCGTGGGTGTGCGGCCGCCGTGCAAGTGCACCTCGAACCCCATCCCATCGGCGCGGCGCTTGGCATCGATGGCACACACCACGCACTGCGCTCCGAACTCGGCGGCGATCTCGGCGATCAACTTCGGGCGCTGCACGGCCGCGGTGTTCACGCTCACCTTGTCGGCGCCGGCGCGCAACATCGTGCGGGCATCGTCGACGGAACGGATGCCACCGCCGACCGTGAACGGGATGAACACCTGCTCGGCCGTGCGGTAGACCACGTCGACCATCGTGTCACGGCCATCGGACGAAGCGGTGATGTCGAGGAACACCAACTCGTCGATGCCTTCACGGTCGTAGCGCTGCGCCAGTTCAACCGGGTCGCCGGCGTCGCGGAGGTCGACGAAGTTCACGCCCTTCACGACCCGGCCGTCGGTCACGTCGAGGCAGGCGATCACCCTGGCGACGTTCACGACCGCGCTCGCCTAGCGAGGGCCTCGATCGCTTCAGCCACCGTGAACCGGCCTTCGTACAGAGCCTTGCCGGTGATGACACCGGCCATACCGGGCACCTGCGCCAGCGCGATCACGTCGGCAAGCGTGGCTACGCCGCCACTGGCGATCACGGGCACCGTCGTGGCAGCCGCGGCCGCCGCAAGACCGGCGATGTCGGGACCGGCGAGCATGCCGTCGCGGGCGATGTCGGTGATGACGAACGCCGACGCGGTGGGGAACCACGCCAGCGCCTCGGTGAGCTGCACTCCGCTCGCCTCGGTCCAGCCGAGAACCGCGAGCTCGCCGTCGCGATGGTCGAGACCGACGGCGACATCCACGATGGCCGACGCCTGCTCGACGAGGTCGGGAGACCGCACTGCCGCCGACCCCATCACGATGCGGGCGACGCCCACCTCGGCCAGCACCTCGGCGTCGGCGACGGTCCTCACCCCGCCACCCGTCTGCACCATGGCCACACCGCTCACCGCGTCGGCGATGGCTGCCACGACCTTGCGGTTGCGCGGCGAGCCGGAACGGGCGGCGTCGAGGTCGACGACGTGGATCCACCGCGCGCCCTGCTCGGCGAACGACACGGCAACGCTGACGGGATCGGCGCCATAGGTGGTCGGCCGGTCGTAGTCGCCCTGCTGCAAGCGGACCACGAGTCCCTCGAGGAGATCGATCGCCGGATAGAGCTCGGTCATCGCGATGGCGCGTCGGCGCGCACGTGCCTGACGAAGTTGGCGAGCAGGGCGAGGCCGTCGTCGCCCGACTTCTCCGGGTGGAACTGGGTGGCGAACACGTTGCGACTCCGGAACGCGGCGTTGACGGTGCCGCCGTAGTCGCACGTGGCGGCCACCATCGACGGGTCGTGGGGCACGCCGTGGAGCGAGTGCACGAAGTACATCCACGGCGACGACGGGAGGCCGGCGAGCACCGGATCGGCCTCGTGACCTTCGGCGATTGCAAGCTGGTTCCACTGCATCTGCGGCCGCGGCAACTGATCTGTGATCCACCGGATCCGACCGGGGATGACTCCCAGGCCGGCGGCCATCGCATCCTCGTCGCTGCCGTCGAAGAGCATCTGCATGCCGACGCAGATCCCCAGGAAGGCCCTGCCGGAACGCACCGCGCGATGCACGACCGACTCCAGGCCCATTGAGCGCAGCGCGTTCATGCACGCGCCGAACGCGCCGACGCCTGGAAGCACCACCGCGTCGGCCGCGTCGATCTCGGCGGGATCGGCAGTGAGTCGGGCGTCGGCGCCGCATCGCTGCAGGGCCTTCTGCGCCGAACGGAGGTTGCCGATGCCGTAGTCGACCACGGCCAGAACTGGGCTCACAGCACGCCCTTGGTCGAGGGCAACGACGAGCCCTCGACGCGCACCGCGTCGCGCAGGCAGCGACCGAGTCCTTTGAAGACGGCTTCGATGATGTGGTGCACGTTGCGGCCGCGCACCAGCGAGACGTGCAGCGTGATGCCGGCCGCCGTGGCAAACGACTGCACCGCGTGCTCGGCGAGTTGCGGATCGAACGGCGGTGAGCCGAGCGGCAGGCACTCGGGCATCTCCACGTCCCACACGACGAACGGTCGCCCCGACAGGTCGAGGGCAATGTCGACCAGGGCCTCGTCGAGCGGGAACCGTCCGCTCGCGAAGCGGCGCACCCCGACCTTGTCGCCGAGCGCCTCGCGTAACGCTTCACCGAGAGTGATCGCGACGTCCTCGACGGTGTGATGCGCGTCGATCTGCAGGTCTCCGGTGGCCTTGACGGTGAGATCGAAACCACCGTGCTTGCCGACTTGTTCGAGCATGTGATCGTAGAACGGAAGGCCGGTGGATGCCGCGGCAGCGCCATTGCCGTCGAGCTCGATCGACAACTCGATCGCGGTCTCCGCGGTGACGCGGGTACGGGTTGCCGATCGACTCATGCGAGGACCTCCTGGAGTGCGGTGATGAAGACGTCGTTCTCGTCAGCGGTGCCGACCGTGACCCGTAGGCAGTCGTCGAGCCGCGGCCAGCTGGAACAATCGCGAACGAGCACGCTGCGCTCGAGCAGACCCTGCCACACCGATCGGCCTGGGATGCCGGTGGGCCGGAAGAGCACGAAGTTCGCCCCGCTCGGCACGTGGTCGACGGGCAACCGATCGAGCGCGGCGACGATTCGCTCGCGCTCGGTGACGATCGTTTTGACCCTGGCCTCCATGTCGTCGACGAAGCGCAACGCCAGTCGACCGCCGATCTGCTTGGCGGCGTCGAGATGGTACGGGAGCACCACCTTGTCGAGCTCGGCGACCAGCCAGGTCGGACCGACGAGGTAGCCGAGCCGGGCGCCTGCCATCGACCACGTCTTCGAGAAGGTTCGGGTGACCACGAGCGGCGCGTCGTCACCGACCAGCCCGAGTGCCGACCACGGCGCGAACTGTCCGTATGCCTCGTCGACCACCAGCAGCCCGGGAACGGCCCGAAGCACCGCACGAACCGTGCTCTCCGGCTCGACGAGCCCGGTGGGGTTGTTGGGCGAGCACAACAATGCGACCATCGGTCGGTGCCGCTCGATCACGTCGACCGCGGTCTCGGGATCGAGCGTGAAGTCGGGGCGGCGATCGGTCTCGACGACCGTCGCACCCGTGAGCCGGGCGATGTGCGCGTGCAGTTGGTAGGTGGGCTCGAAGGTGGCCACCGTTCGACCGGGACCGGCATAGGTGAGCAGGAGCGTCTGCAGAACCTCGTTCGAACCGTTGGCCGCGAACACCTGCCGGGGTGACACTCCGTGAAGGGCCGCGATCGCGCCGCGGAGCTCGGTGGCGGCGCGATCGGGATACCTGTGCCACGACACTCGCGACAGCTCGGCGGCGAATTCGTCGCGCCACTCGGCCGGCGGCCCCATCGGCGACTCGTTGGTGTTCAACCGCACTCGGACATCGACCTGGGGCGAGTGGTACCCCTCTAGCGCGCGCAGGTCGTCTCGAACGGGCACCGGTATCACGAGCAGCACGCTACCGACCGTCGGTACCGGCGGCGGAGCGAGAATCCAGGCCGTCAGACCCGCGATCGGGCATCATCGGACGGCAGACTCACCGGATGACCGCTTCCGCCGCAGCCGAGTTGTCCGCCACCCTCGAGCACGTCTCGCGCTACCGAGAGCGCGTGGCCGTCATCGCCCGCAGCCTGTCGGCCCCCGATGCGGGCGACCACCACGACGTCGTCGCGGCGCTGTTCGAGGCCGAGCGGTCGCTGCGAACTGCGGCTCGGGCGGTCGAGCGGGCCACCAAGATGCTGGGCCGCTGAGCGCCCCCATTCTTCGGCCCGCTCCTGTTTTCTCACTCTGGGTGAAAACGAAGCGACGGCCCCTTGCGGGGCCGTCGCTGTGCGAAGTCAGACGGCGGATTCCGACTTCGCCCGCAATCCAGGTGGCGGGAACCTGGTTGGTGTAGCCATTCTACACCTCGTGGCGATGAACGCAAGATCGGGTCGGTGCAGATCCGTCGGCGCCGGACCGCGCCGTAACGTCACGCTATGTGGTGCCAATCATCAAGATTTCTTCGGGATTCCCGCGCTCCGTCGCCGTGGCAGCAACGACGAAGGACACAGATCCTCGAGCACGCACGCACCGCAGTTCGGTCGCTTGGCGTCGCAGACGCGGCGCCCATGAAGGATGGTGCGCAGGCTGAACGGTCCCCACTCAGGCGGCGGAAGAAACGCGTTGAGCTGCGCCTCGACCTTCACCGGGTCGTCCTCGACGGTGAGCGCGAGACGTCGGGCGAGACGACCGACGTGCGTGTCGACCGGCAGCCCGGGGAGCCCGAACGCAACGCTGCGCACCACGTTGCCGGTCTTGCGTCCCACACCGGGGAGCGTCACGAGATCGGCTAGTTCGGTCGGGACCTCCCCACCGAACCGCCCGATCAGGGCGGTGGCCATTCCGATCAGGTTCCGGGTCTTGGTCTGGAAGAACCCCGTCGATCTGACGATCTCGGCAACCTCGACGGGATCGGCTGCCGCGAGCCTCGCCGCGTCCGGATACCTCGCGAACAGCCTCGGCGTCACCATGTTCACGCGTGCATCGGTGCACTGCGCCGACAAGATGGTGGCCGCGAGCAGTTCGAAGGCGTTCTCGTGGTCGAGCTCGCACAGCGCATCCGGGTAGGCGACGGCCAGTCTGGCTGCGACCGCCTTGGTCCTGCCCTTGGGAGTGCGCGGTGCTGCCATGGAAGTGGAGGCTACGGGCGCACCGGGAGCGCCAGGGCACGCGTGGCTAACCTCGCAGTCATGCTGCGGATCGAGCGACGACACGGTCTGAGCAACGACGAACGCTCGACGATCGGCAACCTGATCGACACCGTCACCGCGTGCAGTGGTCATCGCCCGATTCCCGACCAGCTGTGGCTCGACCTCCACGATCACGAAGACGACGAAGCCGAGTTCGCACTGATCTTCGAAGACCACAACGGCGAGACGTTGATCGGATATGCGCAGGCATCACCGGCACACGGATCTTGGACGATGGGGGCTGTAGTCGAACCCGGGCGAGCCGATCGCGCGCGACTCCTCGGTGATCTGGCGCGCACCGTCGTCGAGATGATCGGGGGCCGCGGCGGTGGCACCGTCCATTGGTGGGTGCTCGGCGACGACGCGCTCAC
>VFMC01000516.1 GCA_006515795.1 Acidimicrobiaceae bacterium
CGAGATGGGCGGCGAGCCACTCCGTGTTGACCAGCGAATCGATCTTCATGGCTCGACGATGTCGACAACGGGGTCGACGACGCTGATGATGACCTTGCCGCGGGCGTGCCCTTGTGCCTGGTAGGCGATCGCCTCGGCGGTGTCGGTCAGCGGATAACGACGATCGATCACCGAGCGGAGCTTGCCGTCTTCGGTCATCGCGACGAGGGCGCGCAGTTCGTCGGGTGTCTCCGACGCGATGAACCAGGCGGCTCGCCGTCGGCTGAGAACGAACCGGACCTTGGCGGCGAGGACCCGCTTCAATGGGCCGAGCAGCTTGCCCTTCTTCGGAGCGCCGACGATGACGTACACACCGGTCGGAGCGAGGACGCGCCGGCAGTCTGCAAGCGAGCGGTTGCCGATGTTGTCGAGGAAGATGTCGAAGCGACGACCGTCGGCGGTGAAGTCGTCGACGGTGTAGTCGATCACACGGTCTGCGCCGAGCGAGCGCACGAGCTCGACGTTGCCTGTGCTGCACACGCCGGTGACATCTGCTCCCATCGCCTTCGCGATCTGGACGGCGTAGGTGCCCACACCTCCAGCGGCACCGTTGATGAGAACCGATTGACCGGCGCGCAGGCCGCCCTGATCGCGCAGGCCCTGAAGTGCCGTCACCGCGGCGACCGGCAACGCCGCGGCCTCCTCGAAGCTGAGCTTCTCCGGAACGGCGACCACATCTTTCGCCGCCACCGCCACGAGTTCGGCGAATGCACCGCGGGCGCCGCCGAAGACCCGGTCCCCGGTGCGGAACGCTGTGACGTCGGCACCGACGCGCTCCACCACCCCGGCCATGTCGACACCGCGGGCCACCCGCTTCGGGCGGCGCAGACCCTCCGTGAGTCGCATGAGATACGGCGTACCCGTGAGCATGTGCCAGTCGAGCGGGTTGACGGCCGCCGCGTGCACTCGCACCAGCATCTGCTCGTCACCTATGGCCGGTGGGTCGACCTCGCTGAGCTCGAGCACTTCAGGCGTACCGTAGGAGTGGTTGACGATGGCTTTCATCCGGTGACTGCTTCCTTCGGGGGGGTCGAGCGGGCCATCGGCTGACGTACCGCCGACAAGGTTACGTACGGCGTACGTTCACCGGAGCCGAACGTTACACGTACACTGTACGTTCGTCAACCCCTTCGCCCCGGACGGCGTCGGCAGGCACGGAGGCAACGCATGACCACTCCCCCACGACCGGCACCACCACGACCGGCGCCCCCACGAGTGCCGCTCACCCGCGAGCGCATCGTGGCCGCCGCAATCGAACTCGCCGACGCACATGGTGTCGACGGGTTGAGCATGCGCAAGCTCGCCGCCCATCTCGGGTTCGAGGTCATGTCGCTCTACAACCAC
>VFMC01000109.1 GCA_006515795.1 Acidimicrobiaceae bacterium
AGCCCGGCCAGCAGCCGCCCGAGCGTGGCGGCAAGCCGCCGTTCGGCGCCGGGTGGCCACGATGGACCCTTCCCGTGATGGTCGCGGTGCTCGTCGCCTTGTTCGTCGTCCCCCGCCTGTTCGCGACCGAGGAGGGTGACGAGCTCACATACTCGCAGTTCATCGCGGCAGTCACGGCCGGCGACGTGGCCAACGTCGACATCAACAACACCACCAACAAGATCACTGGCGAGTTCGACGACGGAACCAAGTTCACCACCACCGGCGGCGGCCAGCGCGGCCTCAGCGAGGCCGACGAGCTGCTGCTCAACTCCAAAGCCGTCGACATCGACTTCACCACGCCGACCACCAGCTGGTTCTGGAGCTGGGCCGGGCTGTTGCTACCGGTCGTGCTGCTGATCGGCTTCTTCGTGTGGATGCAGCGCCGGGCCATGGGCCAAGCCGGCAACATCATGTCGGTCGGCCGGAGCCGGGCCAAGACCTTCAACCCCGACAAGCCGTCCACCACCTTCGCCGACATCGCCGGCTACGAGGGCGTGAAGCAGGAGATCACCGAGGTGGTCGACTTCCTGCGGATGCCCGAGCGGTTCCGCGAGATCGGCGCCCGGGTGCCGAAGGGCATGTTGCTCGTCGGCCCGCCAGGCACCGGAAAGACCCTATTCGCCCGCGCCGTCGCCGGCGAGGCCGGGGTCGGCTTCCTGTCGGTCACCGGATCCGACTTCATGGAGATGTTCGTGGGCGTGGGCGCCAGCCGCGTGCGCGACCTCTTCCAGCAGGCCCGCAAGATGGGCAGGGCGATCATCTTCATCGACGAGATCGACTCGATCGGGCGCAAGCGCGGCGCCGGGCTCGGCGGAGGCCACGACGAACGGGAACAGACCCTCAACCAGATGCTCGCCGAGATGGACGGCTTCGAGACGAGCGAGGGCATCGTCATCCTTGCCGCCACCAACCGTCCCGACATCCTCGACCCGGCCCTGCTGCGGCCCGGCCGGTTCGACCGCCAGATCGTCGTGCCTCTCCCCGAATCCAACGAGCGGCTGGCCATCTTGGTGGTGCACAGCCGCGACAAGCGGATGGGCCCCGACGTCGACCTGGAGATGATGGCCAAGGCCACGCCGGGCATGAGCGGTGCCGATCTCGCCAACCTCGTGAACGAGGCCGCGCTGTTCGCGGTGCGTCGTTCGAGCACGCAGATCGAGCGGATCGACTTCGAGAACGCGCGTGACCGGGTGGTGATGGGCGCACGCCGCGAGAGCCTCGTCCTGGCCGGAGAGGAGAAGCGGGCCACTGCCTACCACGAGGGTGGTCACGCAGTGCTCACCGTGGTGCTCCCGCATGCCGACCCGCTCCACAAGGTAACCATCCTCCCCCGCGGCATGGCCCTCGGCGTCACGTGGAGCCTTCCGGAAGAAAGGCACACCTACTCCAAGGCGTTCTTCGAAGACATGATCTGCAAGGCGATGGGCGGCCGGGTCGCAGAGAAGATCGTCTACGGCCACATCAACTCCGGCGCCGCCAACGACCTCGAGCAGGCAACCGTCATCGCCCGGCGGATGGTGCGCGAATGGGGCATGAGCGAACGGGTCGGGCCGATGGCCTGGCACGGGCAGCAGCAGGTCTTCCTCGGCGAGGACCTCATGACCAGCGGGCGGGAGTACTCCGACGAGACCGCCCGGATGATGGACGAGGAGATCTCGCGGATCCTCTTCGAGCAGGAACAACGCGCCCACGATCTGCTCATCCAGCACCGCACCGGGCTCGACATGGTGGCCGAGGCGTTGCTCGAGAAGGAGACGATCGACGGTCAGGAGGTGGCGCAGCTCGTGCAGGCAGCACTCGGCGACGGCGCACCGCACCCCAGCGAGTCGACCAGCGACTCGTCGAGCGAGTCGACCAGCGACTCCAGCGACTCGTCGAGCGAGTCCTCCAGCGTCACCTGATCCGGTTCCCGGGCGTCAGCTCCCCGGCTCGTCCGGGCGGCCATGGCGCTCGCAGCCGCCCGGCGGCCGGCTGCCCGGCTCGCGAGCCTCGGCCACTGCCGCCCACAGGTCGGTGGCGGTCACCCGGCCGACGAACGAGGCCTGCACCGCACCTGCGCGATCGGCGAGAACGAGCGTGGGCACCGCGTCGATGGCGTAGCGACGGTGTCGGTCGGCGTGAGCGGTGAACTCGACCTCTTCGAAGGCCACGGCCGACGTCGCCAGCACTTTTGCCTTGGCGACGATGTCGGCACACGTGTGGCAGGTCGACGAGGTGAACGCCACGACGAGCCAAGGGGCGTCGGGGCGGACGAAGTCGCTTCGATCCAACTGCAGCGGCGTGTGATGCCGTAGCTGCGTCGGCGGATCGGTGCCGTTGCGGCGGCGCAGCACGAGGGCCACGCCGGCGGCGATGGCGACGATCAACAGCGCGACGGCTAGACGGGCCACTGCTTCAACCGGCCAACGCGAACGAACCCGAGCGCCCGCGCATCTCGTCGCCCCGAGGAAGCAGGCGCTCCACGAACACCCGGCGATTGCTCTCCACCACGAAGGGACGACCGAGCACCGCCGGGTCGGTGAACGGTACGGTGATCACGCCGCTGGGCGGCAGCGGCAGGTCGACCAGCCCACTCACCGGCACGAGACCACCGGGCCCGAGTGTGCTCACGGTGATCGTGGCCTCGACGCCGTCGGCGTTCAGCACCACCAGAGCGTTGTCGATGGCAATGCCGGAACCGACCGACGCCGACCATCGCGTGGAGGCCAGGTCGGGCGGTGAACCCAGCACGACCGTGGTGGCAAAGTGGTCTCCGGCCGGGCGGGTGAGCACCCGTTCGACAGCGATCGAGTCGGCCGCGAACGTGGAGAACACGGCCCCGTGGCGCCCGGCGGGCAAGCCCTCGATCTCGGCGGTGCTCACCGTGACGACCCGGTTCGCCGGAACCGTGATCTCGGTGTCGTTCAAGAACGACGACGTGGCCGGCAGACCGAGGAACACCACCGACACCGTGACCTCTTCGTCGGAACCGTTGAGCACGCTGAACTGCTCGGTGATCGAGTCGCCGAGCTCACCGTCGGCGAACCAGTACTGACTCGACAGCGCGGGGGCGCCGAGGTTCATCGTGTAGCCGGACCGGCCGCCGCCGAGGTAGTGCTGCGACCTGCCGACGACCACTCGCCCACGGCTGGCCGTCACGGTGGCGGCGAGCACTGCCTCGTCGGCGGCACCGAGCTCGACCACCTGCACCGACCGCCCCGGCACCGGATAGCCCTGCAGCCGTGAGGGATTGCGGATGCCGTTGGCGGTGACGAAACCGATGTCGACGATCGCCGCGTCGGGGTAGGGGTTGGTGAGGATCAGCTGCTCGGTGCTGTCGTCGACCGTGAAACCGTCGGCGAAGTACCAGTTCGACGAGGCCGAGTTGGAGCAAGCCGCGACTGCGTTGCCTGCCGGGTGCTCGGCGGTTTGCTCGATGAAGCCCCCGCCGCCGTCGATCTCGACCACGGCCGACCGGAACGACCCGACCGGCTGGATCTGATCGAGGTCGATGACGGTGTTCGAACGGGGTTCGATCGTGACACCTTCTTCGACAGCGGCGACGCCCGGTTCGGACGTGAACACCGTGATCCGGCCGTTCTTCACTGCGTCGGACGGGTTGGTGATCGACACCGAGCCCCCGAGGCCCTCCTGGCCGCCGGGCACTCCGGGGCAGTACCAGGTGGACGTGATGAACGATCCGGTGGGAACGAACGGCATCGTCGGCCGGCCGAGCGAGGCGAAGGCGCTCTCGGTCTCGACCGGTGTCTCGCGCGCCGTGATGCCAAGACCGCCGAGGCCGAGCAGCACTGCGCATGCCGCCGCCGTTCGTTGCGGCCTCATGGCTCCACCCGGTTCGGGGCGTCGTCGCCGGCCGCGTTCTCGGGTGCTGCGGGTGCTGCGGGCGTGGCGGGCGTGGCGGGCGTGGCGGCAGCCGCGGCGACCACGACCACTGGGACCTCCCCGGTGTCGATGTCGGCGACGTTCACCACGTCGACAGCTTGGTCGGCGGGCTCGTCGGCGGGCTGGTCGGCGGGCGCCACCGATTCGAGCGTGAGCACGGGCGTCAGTTCGGAGCGCACCGCTCGCCGTCGCCAGCGACGGGCGCGGAACCTCGTGGAGCTGGCTGCCAACGCGACGAGCAGCCACGCGATCGACTGCACGATCAGGGTGAAGCGACGGATGCCACTTGTGCGGTGCTCGAGCGTGGCGGTGCCCCCCGCCGGCAGGTCGAACGCCATCGTCGCGCCGAAAGCCGGCCGTGGCGTGATCGTGGTGCCGTCGAGGGTGAGGTTCCATGCGCGATCGAACGGCACCCCGAGGTGGAAGGTACCCGCGGCGACGACCGCGGTATCGGGACCGATGTGGTCGGCGCCACCCATCAACGGCGTCGCGCCGGCCAGATCCGACTGGGCGAGAGCAGCTGCACCGGCGGTGCGACTCGCCGACGCGCCGGCATTGGTCAGGATGCTCCGCGTTGGCACCCACGCCCGGTTCTCGTAGACGACGAAGTTCGGGGGGCTGTACACCTCGGCGAGGTCGAGCTGATCGCTCAACGCGTCGAGCAGGCCGACCGGCACCGGCACCGGATCGGCGCTGGTGGACACCGCGCCGTCGACGATCGGCACGATGACGTAGCGCACCGCCCAAGGAGCGAGCAGCCTCCCGGCCCTCGTCGTGGATCCGAAGGCGATCGCATCGAGCGCAGCTCTTATCGCCGGCGGATTCGCCTCTGGCGGGGTGGCCCAGGTGCGCGAGACATCGAGCCCCTCCTCATCGGTCATCGCGTACGCGACGCCGGCCCGAACCGGCGAGACCGCGGCCGGCACGACACGCTGGTCGCCCACCCACAGCACGCGATACGAACCATCGGTCGAGCCGTCGGGCAGTTGCCCGAGCAGATCGATCAACGTGGTCTGCGGCGTGTCGAAGCGACCCGAACCGAGAGCGAAGGCGCTGGGGATCACGCCGAGGCCGACGGCAACGATTCCGAGGAGCGCCAACGGCTGACGCCATCCGAAGGTGCCGCCGCGCACGTCGAGCTCGAACGAGGCAACGACACATCCGGCGCACAGCGCCAGACCGACAGCGACCGGTGCCAGAACGATGCCCGGCTCGGGCAGGCCGAGCGGCAGCTTGCCGCCGTCGTCGAGCACTGCCAACCAGGCGAACACGACGGCGAAGGCGCCACCGCGAACGGCCCAGCCGAAACGCCACCCACGACCGAGCAGGACGGCCGCCGCGACCGCGACGTACAGCGCCAGGCTGACGACGGCACCGCGAACGTTGCCCAGGTCGAAGCTGAGCAGCTCGACGACGGAGTTGCCGCGGTCGCCCGGTGGTGGCGGACCCACTATCGCCACCCAACCACCGTCGGCGAGGTAGGTCGCAAGCCAGGGCAGGTTCAGCAACGCCCCTACGGCGACGGCCAGCAGCCCGGCGACGAGAACGTTGAGCGAGGCGGCCGGTGCCACGCCGGTGAGAGTGCCGGCCAGTGCCATGACCACAGCCACGGACAACAGCAGGACCAGGTAGGAGGGCTCGAACGCGGTGACCACGGCGCACACCAGCGCGCCACCCGCGACAACCCGGACCCTTCCCCGCGACGACAGGGGGATCACTCGCTCGCCCACCTCGTCGGCGGGACCCGGCACGAGGCCGGCGGCCCGGCGCAGGCCATCGATCGACCACGGCAGAGCAGCGCCCACGAGGAGCGCACTCCAACGGCCGATCGAGATCATCTGGGCACCGAGCGGCACGGCGGCGTAGATGACGGTCGCCGTGATCCGGGCGCGGACCAACCCGAAAGCAGCGGTGAGGCGCCACATGCCGACCGC
>VFMC01000110.1:0-2335 GCA_006515795.1 Acidimicrobiaceae bacterium
GCCATCGCCGGGGTGAACTCCTTGCTGCTCAACCCGTACCGGCCGCCGATCACACGCGGCGAGCGAGCATCGACCCAGCTCTCCGGACGGCTGTGCCACACCGCGGCGAGCACGTCGAGGTGCAGCGGTTCGAACGGCGCGCCGGGTTCCTTCGTGCGATCGAGCACGGCCACGGTGCGCACCGTCGGTGGAAGTGCGGCGAGCAGTTGCTCGGTCGGGAACGGTCGATAGAGGCGGACGACGGCCACGCCCACCTGCTCGCCGGCGGCGTTCAGGGCATCGACCGCCTCGCGCACCGCCCCTGTCCCCGAACCCATGATCACGATCACCCGGTCGGCATCGGCGGCTCCGTGGTACTCGACGAGGTGGTACTGGCGGCCGCAAGCAGCGGCGAGCCGGTCCATGGTGGCTTGCACCACCTCGGGGACCTGTTGGTGGAACGGGTTGCACGCCTCCCGTGCCTGGAAGAACACGTCCGGGTTCTGGGCGGTTCCGCGAACGACCGGCCGGTCGGGGTCGAGCCCGCGCGACCGGTGCTCGCGCACGCGGTCGTCGTCGATCAGCAATCGCAGCTGTTCCGGTGTGAGCACGTCGGCGGTGTTCAGTTCGTGGCTGGTGCGGAACCCATCGAAGAAGTGGAGGAACGGCACACGCGTCTCGAGCGTGGCCGCATGGGCGATCGCGGCGAAGTCGCCGGCCTCCTGCACGCTGCTGGCACAAAGCATCGCCCAGCCGGTCGTGCGCGCCGCCATCACGTCGCTGTGATCACCGAAGATGCTCAGGGCGTGCGTGGCAACAGTGCGCGCCGCCACATGGATCACCGCTGGGGTGAGCTCGCCGGCGATCTTGAACATGTTCGGCAGCATCAGCAGCAGACCCTGGCTCGCGGTGAACGTCGTACCGAGCGCGCCACGGGTGACAGCGCCGTGCAGGGTGCCGGCGGCACCGGCCTCGCTCTGCATCTCGATCACCTCTGGCACCACACCCCACAGGTTCGTGCGGCCCTTGGCGCTCCAGTCGTCGGCCAGCTCACCCATCGGCGACGCCGGCGTGATCGGATAGATGGCGATGACCTCGCTGGCGAGATGGGCGATCGTGGCTGCTGCCTCGTTGCCGTCGAGGATCCGCCGCTTGTCGTTCATCCAGACAGCATCGCCAGTCGCCACCGAACCGACCAGGGTCGATGGTCACGTCTCGCTTCGTGACGTACCAACGATGCCCAGCGCCGCGACCCGTTCGAGGAAGCGAAGCGCGGCGTGCGATGACTCGGCGCGCCACAGGCCGATCACATCGATCGCCGCGCTGGTGACTGCGGAACCGGCGTCGTGCGCAGGATCGTCGCCAGCCCGGGTGTCGTAGCCGGCGGCGAGGCCCCTCACCAGCTCAAGCTGCGCGGCGACCAGCGAGCTCGTATCGGTGCCGGTGAGCTGGCCGATCACGAGCTTGAGCAGCAGCTCGCTACGCAGGTCGCGGAGATGCACCACGGGTGTGGCGAGCCAGCGGTCGAGCTGCCGACGACCAGGTCGCGTCGCCGCGAGGACGGTCCTGTTGCCTCCGGCGAGGCCCGGCTCCTCGCCGACCACCCTGATCAACTCGCGGGCTGCGAGCCGGTCGAGCGACCGATAGGTGAGCGGTCGCGACAGCGACCACACCCGACCCACGTCGCCGTCGGGCCGCAGGCGCTGCGCGATCGCGAAGCCGTGCGAGGGGCCGATGGCCAAGATGCCGAGGCACGCCCATTCGCCGAGGAGCAGACCGGGTGCGCTGGTCCTGGTCGTGGCGGCCATGGGTCAGGCCGGGTACGCGTCGATGTCGGTGGCCTTCACTGCCGCGAAGACGGAGTCGCCGGGCCGGATGCCGAGCGAATCGAGCGCGGCGGCGGTGATCTCGGCGGTCAGCGGGAGCGGGCCGTCGAGGCTCACCCGCACCCGGTCGCCGAGCCTGTCGATGTCGGTGACGGTGCCCGGCCAGATGTTGCGGGGGCTGCCGTGGTCTGTTCCGCTGTGCAGGGCGATGCTCTGTGGCCGGACGACGGCGAACGCCGGACCCGTCGGCGCGTCGGCGATCACGATGCGGACGCCGTTCGCCGTCGTGAGCACACCGGCGTCGATCGTGCCGATCACCAGGTTCACACCGGCAAGATCGGCGACGTAGCGCGACCGAGGGTGGGCGGCCACCTCGGCCAGCGTGCCCATCTGCACGATGCTGCCGGCGTCGACGATGGCGACCCGATCAGCCAGTGCGTAGACGTCGACGGGGTCGTGAGTGACGAGCACCCGCATGCCATCGAACGCCTCGAGGTAGCGCCGGAGGTCACGGCGCATGTTGTTGCGCG
>VFMC01000110.1:2444-8297 GCA_006515795.1 Acidimicrobiaceae bacterium
CGCCTGACCCCCCGAGAGCGAGCGAGGCAGTTCGTCGGTGTACTCGTCGAGCCCCACTCGCTCGATCCACTCCCGGGCGGTGGTACGCGCCGCAGCCTTCGGGGTTCCGCGGGCGCGGAGGCCGTACGCGACGTTCTCGAGCACGGTCATGTGGTCGAACAACAGGTAGTTCTGGAACACGAAGCCGGTCGATCGTTGCTCGGGCTCGACGAAGATCCCGGCTGCCGGTTCGTCGACGCACAGGCCGTCGATGGCGATGCGCCCGGCGTCGAGCGGTTCGAGGCCGGCGAGGCAGCGCAGCACGGTGGTCTTGCCGGAACCGTTCGGACCGAGCAGCGCGACCAGCTCGCCGGGCCGCACTTCCAGATCGACATGCAGATCGAGGGTGCCGAGCTGCTTGCGAACGTGCGCGGCCAGGCTCATCTGGGCACCGCCGTCGGCGGCGTGCTCTGGCGCCCGCCGAACCAGCGATCGCGCAACCCGATCAACACTGCGAAGGAAACCGCGATCAGCACCAGCGCCAGCACGATGGCCTGCTCGGGGTTCGTCTCCAGGGCCAGGTAGATCGCCAGCGGCATCGTCTGGGTGGTGCCCGGGAAGCTGCCGGCGAAGGCGATAGTTGCGCCGAACTCCCCGAGTGCTCGCGCCCACGCAAGCACCGCGCCGGCGATCAGCGCCGGTCGGATCGCCGGCAGGGTGACCCGGCGGAACGTGTACCACCGCGAGGCGCCCAGCGTGCGCGAGGCATCCTCGAAGCGGCTGTCGAGTTGGCGGAGTGCAGCCTCGACCGTGATCACCAGGAACGGCATCGCGACGAACGTCTGCGCCACCACCACGCCTGCGGTGGTGAACGGAAGCCGCAGATCGAACCAACGATCGAGCCACTGTCCGACCAGTCCGCGCCGGCCGAGGGCGAAGAGCAGGGCAACGCCGCCGACCACGGGTGGCAGCACCATCGACAGCATGCACAGGGCGCGAACCACACCGCTCCCGCGGAACGGCACGCGGGCGAGCAACCACGCCAGCGGAACGCCGAACGTGATCGACAGCGCTGTCGCCCACAGCGAGCAGAGCATCGAGAGACGCAGCGCGGTGAGCGAGCCGTCGTCTGTGAGGTAGCCCCACGCGCTGCTCCACGGTGCCCGCCAGAGCAGCCCCACCAGCGGAAGTGCGAAGAACCCGATGGCGATGCACGCCAGTGCCAGCATCGGAAGTGGCGGACGAGTGCGCACGGTTCGCGGGCGGCGTGTCATGGCGCGAGGAACCCGTACTGGCCGAGCATCGCCTGACCGGCCGGACCGGCGACGAAGTCGATGAACGCCTGTGCCGCTTCGGGATTTCGCGACGCCGCGGTGACCACCATCGGATAGTGGTTGATCACGTTCACAGAGGCAGGGATCACCACCCCGACGGCGTCGTCGCCGGCACCCTTCACATCGGTGGCGAACACGATGCCGGCGTCGGCCTCGCCCAACTCGACCTTGGTGACGACGCCTTTCACCGAGTCCTCGAGGCTGCTCGGAGTGACCTCGACCGCGGCGTTGGCGAGGATCGTCGCCGCGCCCTTGCCGCACGGCACCGTGGCGGCGCAAAGCACCACGATCAGGTCGGGGTCGGCCAGATCGGCCACGGAGGTGATGCGCTTCGGATTCCCCGGCTCGACGATGATCGCCATCGTGTTCGTCGCGATCGAGACCGGCTCCCCGGCTGCCTCGCCGGCACCGACGAGCCTCGCCATCGTCGTGTCGTCCGCCGACACGAACGCGTCCGCCGGCGCCCCCTGTTCGATCTGCGTCACCAGCTCACCCGAGCCGGCGAAGTTGAACGAAACACCCACAGCCGGGTTCGCCGAAGTGAACGCGACGGCGATCTGCGTGAGCGCCTCGGTGAGCGACGAAGCGGCGAACACGAGAACGTCGCCACTCGCCGCGCCAGGTCCGACAGCGGATGAGCGAGCCGACGTCTCGCCCCGGCCGCACCCTGAGGTCAGCGCGGCGAGCAGAGCCAGTGAGGAGACGACCGCCCGATGTGCGCGCACCCGGCCACAATAGTCACCCGGTGACTATTGCACCGCAGCGGCGCCGAGGGTCTCGTCTGCGACGTGTGCGTAGAGTGCAGGTGAGGAACGCCCAGATCGACTTCCATCACTGGACCGGAGGACAGCAATGCCCATCGAAGATCTCCGCGACCTACCTCTGGGAACCGATCTCGGGGCCGAGCTGTGCATCGCCGGTGCGGGTATCGCCGGCTTCGGGATCGCACTTCAATTCGTCGACACCGACGTTCGAGTCGTGCTGGTCGAGAGCGGCGGGAACGAACGTGATCCTGCAGTCGAGGATCTCAGCGAGATCGACAGCACGGGTGAGCGACGCGCCCCGCAGGACGTCACCCGTGCACGCGTCGTCGGCGGCACGTCGTCTCTGTGGAGCGGTCGTTGCGGGGTGTTCGACCCGATCGACTACGCCAACCGCTCATGGGTGACGAACAGTGGTTGGCCCATCTCCGAACAGGACGTCAATCCGTACTACGACCGCGCTGGCTCAATGCTCGGCCTCGGACCGTCCAGCTACCGAGGGCTGCCCGCGTACGCAGTCGACGACGAAACGCGCCGACCCTGGGATCCAAAGGTGTTCGAGCCCGTGGTCTTCCAGTCCAGTGTGCACGACCGCGAGCACACTGAAGTCGTCCGGTCGTTCGTCGCCGACGGCGTCGAGGGGGCAGAGCACATCGGCGTGCTCCAGCACGCTGGCACGCCCAAGCCGACGCACTTCGGCGAGGCCTATCGGGCCATCCTCGACGCGGCACCGAACGTTGTGCTGCTCACCAACGCAACTGTGACCGAAGTGCTCACCGAGAACGACGCAACAGCGGTCACGGGTGTCACGGTGGCCTCACTCGACGGGCACCAGGTACGGGTGAACGCTGCGATGGTCGTCCTCGCGGGTGGAGGCATCGACAACGCACGTCTGCTGCTCGCGTCGCGTGGAAGCGACCCCCGAGGAGTGGGCAACCGCCACGACACCGTCGGCCGCTACCTCACCGACCACCCGTTCACCACGATCGCCAGTTACCGCGGCAGGGGCAGCCCCGCCCTTCGAAGGCGACTTGGCCATCGTTGGGTCGACCGCAGTGGCACGCGCCACGTGTATTCGGTTGGCGCCCGATTGACCGCCGAGTTCCAGCGCAACGAGGGTCTGCTGAACGGCGCGGTACACATGGTCGAGTGGGGCCATCGGGGAACTGCTCTGCGCGAGGCGAAAGAAGTCGTCGACCAAGTTCGCCAGCTCGGTATCGACCGACGAAGTGCGTCCACACTGGGCGCCATCGCTGTGCGGCCCGACCGGCTCGCCGTCTCCGCGTTCGACCGGTACGTGTTGCACCGACCGTCGCTCACATCGCCCGACCGCGTCGACTTCGGCTGCGTCGTCGAGCAAGTCAACGATCCCGACAGTCGGGTGACCCTGTCCGACCGTCTCGACGGACTCGGCATGCCGCGGGCCGCCGTGCACTGGAAGATCGCCGACGACGAGTTCCAGTCGATGGTGCGCATCGCCGATCTGTTCGAAGCCGAGCTCCGGCGATTGCGATTCGATCTGCCCGATCGAGAGCCGTGGCGGGAACGAGGAGCTGACCAATGGCGCGCATCGGTGCACGACATGGCACATCCGATGGGATCGACGCGCATGGCGGACGACCCCAACGACGGCGTCGTCGATCGCAACCTCCAGGTGCATGGAGTTCGGGGCCTCTACGTGGCCGGGAGCTCAGTGTTCGCCACGAGCGGCTACATGAATCCGACCCTGATGTTGCTCTCGCTGTCGCTCCGCCTGGCCGACCACCTCCGCGCAGCATTGAGACCCGGCGCGGCTGCGCTCGCGTCGAGCGCAGAAACCACCGCCATCGCACCGACCGCGTTGCCGGCAACTGCCACCACGGTGCCGGGCGTCCGGCGTCGGCTCAGAGTGGGCATCATCGGTGCTGGCGACCGAGTCCGCAACAGCCACTTGCCAGTGCTGCGCGCCCTGCACGACGAGTTCGAGATCGCCGGCATCGTCGGCGGTCCGACCCGTTCAGTGGCCGAGGTGACCGACCACACCGGCGTTCGTGCCTTTGCAACGGCCGCCGAACTGGTGGCGGAGACATCACCCGATCTACTGATCGTCGCAGTGGCCACCCAGGTCGTCGACACCGCGGCGCCCCAGATGGTCGAGCTCGGGGTGCCACTCCTTCTCGAGACCCCGTTCTCGTGGAACGTCCGCACGGGTCGCCGAACGTTGGAGAAGATTCGAGCGGCCGGTCGGCTTGTGTCGGTCTGCGAACAGACACCATTTTTGCCCATCGAACAGCTCCGCCGCCACGTCATCGAGCTCGGACACCTCGGTCGCGTTCACTTGGTGCAGAACGACGGCGCGTACTTCGACTACCACGGTGTCGGGGCCCTGCGGATGCTGCTCGGGGGCGGTCGGCAACCATCGCGGGCGATTGCCACCCGCGCCGATGTGGTCCCGACAGGCGACGGTGAGGTCCGCCGCATCGGCACCGTTGTGTACGACGATGGCGCGACTTTGCACCACCGGTCGGCCTATGCCGGCTCGACCGGCTCTGTCCTCGTGCAGGGAAGCAAGGCATCGATGGTCGACGACACGTTGATCACCGTTCGCGACGGCACACGCACGGTGACTCGCGTCGAGCGTGAGATGAACGAGAGTCGGCTTGCGGCGCTGGTTCTCCGAGGGATCGACGGTGAGATCCGGTGGACGAATCCCTTCGCTGGCCACGACTTCGATGACGACCAGATCGGCGTGGCCACAATGCTGCGTGGTATGCGCGATGCGGTGCTATTCGACGTCGACCCGCCGTACTCGGCGGCCTCAGGTCTGCTCGACATGGAGTTGATCACAGCGTTCGGTCACTCGGCGAGCCGTGGCGGCCGACCGATCCCCTTGCCGCTGCACGCCACGGTGGAACGCCTCCGCAGCAGCGATCTCTCCGAGATCACCTCGAAGATCACGTCCCGACTTAGCCGATGACAGTGCCCGGTCCCGTTCCTCGTGACGGGCTCACAAGCCGCAGCTCCGCGTGGCCCCAGTGCGGTTCCGACACAGCGGGGAACTGTCCAACACCTCGTCGCGCATCTCGCCGGATGGGACACCTACGGCTACAGCACATCGCACACCCGGTTCCTCTGGGAACTCCGCTTCGGCTGATCGTCACACCATCATGGCTGCCCGTCGCCTACGCAAAGACCGACGAACGCGACACTGCCTTGGCCATGGTCGCCCTCGACCCCAAACTCGACCGGCCCGGCTAGACCTCGATCTGGGTGCAGATCGTCTCGGCGTCCGAGACTCGTGGCACCCAGATCGGGAGTGTTCGTGGCAACCCCGACCTACACCAAGGTTCCGGCGGCTGTTCCGAGATGATCGAATCGGTCAACCGGACCCTGAAAGCCCAACTCAACCTCGCCGGTCACCGGGCTCTTGGCGGAGGGAGTCGCCGATGAGATCACCGAGACCGACCTGTCGTTCGACCAGTCCGACCTGACCCGCCTCGCGCACGCGCACGGTCTGTAGAGGCGTAGGGGCGTGGAGGGGCTCGACCCTCCCCACCCCATCCGATCTTCGGCCCTCCGACAGCGCTGGGCGACCCGAGACGGCCAAAATTCGGGTTGCGCGGAACTCGCGGGTGTCGCGGTGCTGGAATGCCGTGGGTTGACCCGGCCACCCACAAGGCCCGGCGGGTGTGGGCGTTCGTGATGGTTCGGGCGTGCTGTCGGCACATGTTCGTGCGACCGGTGCTGCGGATGGATGGCCACGCGTGGATCGCAGCCCATGTCGCCGCGTTCGAGTTCTT
>VFMC01000517.1 GCA_006515795.1 Acidimicrobiaceae bacterium
CCGTCAACCTCGCCTACCAGGTGAGTGACGATACGGCCGCGACCGCGAAGACGCTCCAGGGCCTCGACCTTTCGATCACCCAGCTCGACATCTCCGGGGTGACCGCCACCGGCGTCCACCTCGCGAAGGCGGCCGCGACCGCCACGGGGGCCGCGCCCTTAGACGCCGGGCTCCTCATTGAGAACCTCGACACCGACGCGGATGCCGGCGGGGCCGACACCGCGGCGAACCTCACGGATGCGATCCGGATCCAGGCGACGACCGATGGGACGATCGTGGACGCCCTCGACGTCTCGGACGCCGAGATCACGAACGCCCTGAACCTGGGCGCGAATAACCTCGTCACGAGCCTCACGACGATCAGCTCGGCCGAGCTCGACCGGCTGGATGGCAAGGACGCGGCCCTCGTGGACGGCAACGACGCCGACGTCATCCTCGAGGCGCATCTGAAGGCCGTCGATGCGGCGGTCGACGAGGAGTGCCTCACCTACGAGACGACAACCGGCGACTTCGAGTGGCAAAGCTGTGCCGCCGGGGCGGGCGATCTGAGCGACGTCCTCGCCGGCACCGGGATTGCGGTCACGAACCCCGGCGGGCCGCAGCCGAGCGTGGCCTTAAGCTACGCGAACACCTTGGCCGGCAACCCCGCCCTCGCCGCGAGCGAGGCGACCTTCGCCTCGACCGGGCTGCTCTTCGAAGGGGCGACCGCCGACACGATCGAGAGCCTCTTGACCGTGGCCGATCCGGCCACGAGCGACAAGACCTGGACCTTGCCGAATACGACCGGCACCCTGGTCACCACCGGGGATACCGGCTCGGTCGACACGACGATGCTTTTGGATGGCACGGTCGCCTCGGGGGACATC
Source organism: Acidimicrobiaceae bacterium (assembly GCA_006515795.1). Lineage (GTDB taxonomy): Bacteria > Actinomycetota > Acidimicrobiia > Acidimicrobiales > Ilumatobacteraceae > VFMC01. The sequence goes on from VFMC01000517.1 coordinate 867, forward strand.
GCGGTGGACACCATCGCCGCGGTGGACATCGCGGCCGGGGCGGTCGGGACCAGCGAGATCGCCGACGGCACCGTCGCCACCGCGGATCTGGCCGCCAACGCCGTGACGACCGCCGAGATCGCCGCGGACACCATCGCCGCCGCGGACATCGCGGCCGATGCGGTGGGCGCCTCCGAGCTCGCCAGCACGACCGTGGCCGCCGGGAGCTACACCTTCACCGCGCTCACGGTGGATGCGGATGGGCGCCTGACCGCCGCGAGCTCCGGGACGGACGACGACACCGCCGAGACCGATGCCAAGGTCGCCGACAACATCACCATTGCCGCCTCAGGCAAGTCCCACAGCTTCACCCTGGGCGCGGCGAACACCGTCCTCATTGACGGGGCGACGACCGCCAGCACCACGACCGGCGGGGTCCTCGATCTCGACGTGACCTCCACGACCGATTTGAATGAGGCCGTCAACCTCGCCTACCAGGTGAGTGACGATACGGCCGCGACCGCGAAGACGCTCCAG
>VFMC01000518.1 GCA_006515795.1 Acidimicrobiaceae bacterium
GCCGATGCAATCACCCCGACGGCCGGTTCCGCCGGCTTCCCCGACGCATGCGGGTGGCCCTCGGTGCGGGCGATCGACGGCCAGAGCCAGATCGTGGCCAGCGGCAACCAGGACGACGCGGCAAACCTGACACTGCCGAACGGCAAGTACCTCGTGTCGGTGACCGCCGACGGGTTCAAGATCGATGGCGCCCACTTCACCGTGGACGGCGACACCGCCGCCGGAGCCGACCAGGTCGTCGTGGTGCAGATGAACCCCCTGCCGGTGCCCTCGGCGACCATTCGCGTCAACGTGTTCAACGACAACGCGTCGACGAACGGCCAGTACGACGGCGTGCCGGAGAACACCGGCGACATGTCGGGCTTCAGCGCACAGCTGAACGACATCGCCGGCGAAGTGGCCTTCGACGTGTACGGCAACCCGCTGTGCACCGAGTACCAGACCGACGTCAACGGCATCATCTTCGACGCCGACGGCAGCCCCCTTCCGGCCGCCACCGCCAGCGGCGGGGCAACCGGCGGCGGCCTCGCCGGCAGCGAGACCACCTGCATCAGCGACATCAACGGCGACATCGTGATCCCCAACGTCGGACCGAACCGCTATGCGGTGACGGTCTCGCCGCCCGATCACCAGACCAACGACGAGGCGCGCTGGATCCAGACGACCACCCTCGAGGGCGGCCCCGACTGGGACACCTGGAACATGGAGGGCGCGACCGGATTCGACACCGAGCTCGTCGTCGGCGGCGAGTCGGTGCCGTTCGTCCACTTCGGCTTCGTCAAGCAACAGCCGATGTCCCCCCTGCCGGTCGGCACGGTGCAGACCGGATCGATCAGCGGCCGGATGATGGTCGGCCGCACCTACGTTGCGCAGACGACCGGGTTGCCGAACCCCGGCAACATCTGGGGTGGCGGCACGGGCACCTTGCTGGAGCGGCCGGTCGAGGACGGCTGGGTGTCGCTCGCCTGCCTCGCCGGTTGTGCGTTCCCCGCCACCGACACCGCCGTCTACGTGCAGCCGGCCGCGACCGATGGCAATTTCACGATCCCCAACGTGCCGCCGGGCACCTACACGCTGACGATGTGGGACGAGGCCCAGGAGCGGATCCTCGACATGGTGCAGGTCACCGTCGGCACGACAGCCGTCGACGTGGGCGTGTTCCCGCTCGCCGGTTGGTTCACCGACCTCACCGGCTCGGTGTTCCTCGATCGCAACGGCAACGGCCGGCGTGACGGGGTCGGCACGGCGAACGAGGAGCCGGGCATCCCCAACTTCGGCCTCACCCTGCGCACCAGGGTGAACACCCTGCAGGACCAGGGTGCCGCGTCGGCGCTCACCACCGACGACGGCGAATGGTCGATGGCGGCGTATCCGCTC
>VFMC01000519.1 GCA_006515795.1 Acidimicrobiaceae bacterium
GTTGCGGACGACTCGAGTTGCGATGCCGACACCGGGGTCTGTGCCGGCGATGCGGCCGCACAATCGGCAGGGCAGGCATCAGCGGGACCCGTCATCGCGACCACCTTGGACCAATCCTCCGGGTGGGGCACGTCGCTGGCCCTGATGATCCTCGTGACGATGCTCACGATCGGTCTCGTGCTGGTGCCGGCGCTGGCATGGCGCTACTTCGCGGTCGCGGGCCAGCCATGACCTCCAGACGTCATTCACGCGTGTGGCTCGTCGCCTCGTTCGCCATCGTTGCCCTGGCGACGTTGGCGTCGTCCGGTGCCGGCGCAGCCGATCCGGGACCCGGCGGCCAGGGCACCGACACCGCGCTGCCGCCGACGGAGTCACAAGTCACCGTGAACGGCCGCGGCATCTTCGCCGATCTGGCAATCACCATCAACCAGACCAGCAACCTGACCAACCAAGCCGTGTCGATCACGTGGACCGGCGGAACGCCGACCGTCACCGGCCCAGGCCGCTTTGGTAGCCAGTACATGCAGATCATGCAGTGCTGGGGTGAAGACGACGGCACCGTTGCCGGCAACCCGGGGCCACCACCCGAACAGTGCGTGCAGGGTGCGGTGGCCGGAACCGTTGGTGGATTGCCGGGCTCGTTGTACCCCGCCGGGCTTTCGCTCAGCCGGGTGATCTCCAGATCCGACTACCCCAACTTCGATCCCGCGGTCGGCCATCTCGAGGTCAGCACGACCAACGTGTGGCTACCGTTTCGGGCGGTTGACGGCACGGAGGTGAAGATCCAGACCGATCAGAACTTCAATCCGACGATCATCGGTGGCAACTTCTGGCTCAACCCGTATTTCAACATCATCACCACCAACGAGGTCGCTGGAGCGGTCACCGGGCCCGACGGGCGCGGCTCCGAACTGTTCCAGGTGCTCACCGGCGTGCAGTCATCGGGCGTCGGGTGTGGGCAGAAGACCCAGCCGATCGGCGGGGGCGAGAAGAAGATCCCTCAGTGCTGGATCGTCGTCGTCCCGCGGGGGGCTCCCACCGCGGAGAACGCGGGTACGCCGTTCGTGGCCGAGGCCGATCAGTACGGTGTCGCGACCTCGCCCGTTTCCCCGGCTGTGTGGCAGCAGCGCATCGCCATCCCGATCGATTTCGTGCCGGTCGATTCGCCCTGTTCGCTCGCGGCTGACAGCCGACGGATCGGCGGTTCCGAGCTCGCCGTGCGCGCCGTCGTCAGCTGGGCGCCGGCGTTGTGCGGTGGTGGCGATCTGCCGCCCTTCGCCTATGGCACCATCGGTGACGACGCCGCCCGCCAGCAGCTGGTGTCGGGGCAGCCCGGCGCACCGGGCATGGTGATCGTCTCGAAGCCGCTCCCGCC
>VFMC01000111.1 GCA_006515795.1 Acidimicrobiaceae bacterium
GAACCGACCGCACCGAGGATCTCCTCGGCCCACGACAGGTCGTCGTCGGTGGCCGTGGTGCCACCGGCGATCGCGGCCGCGCCCTGGCCGACCAGCGCGGGGGTGTTCGGCATGGCTCGCACCACCGCGACACCTGGTCCGGCGGCCGCCTCGAGTTGGGCGATCGACACGCCGGCCGCGATCGAGAGCACCCGGGTGGCTCCCGCCGCAACGGCGGCGGCGACGGCGACGCCCACGTCGCCAGGCTTCACCGCGATCAGCGCCGCCGCGCATGGCGGCACCTCGGCCACGACCACAACACCTGGGTAGAGCTCGGCCAGCACCGCTCGACGGTCCGGCGACACTTCTACGACCGCCAGCTCGTGCGGCTCGCACCAGCCGCCGGCAAGGAGCCCGCCGATCAAGGCGGCGCCCATGTTGCCGCCACCGATCAGTGCGAGACGTGAAGCCCCGAGGCGCGATGTCATTGCGCCAGCCTAGGCAGGTGAGCGGCGGCGTCTTCCCCGATCCCGCCGCTCACCCGACGGGCTCACTGAGGGCATCACCGCCGTCGGATCGGAAAACTGAGGTCCGCCGCCGGACCTGAACCCAACCGGTGAACCGACCGGTGTCAGGACTGGAACTTGCCGGCGTAGCCGAGCCGGATCAGCGACGGGAACGTGTGCTCGACGTAGGCGTACAGCGAACCGATCACCCGGTCGAGCTCGGGCTCGTTCACCGCAGACAGCGGCAGTTCGCCGCGCAGGAACATCGCATCCTCGACCCCGATCGCGAAGTGTGCGCCGATCAGCCGCTCGTTCTGCCGGAGCGCGAACTCGTAGACCGCGGCCGCGTTCTCGAGCGGTGCCGGCATCACGTAGGTCTCGTAGCGAAGGGTGCGCTGGCCCAGCGTGAGCCACACCGTGGTGTGCTCCTTCTCGTCGCCGCGCAGCCTCACGTACCAGCGCGGCTCGGCACCTTCGCCACGATCGACAGCCTCGATGGCCGGGTTCGAGAGCCGCATCGTCGCGAGCCAGCCGTCGATGCTCCGCTCCAGGTCGTCCAACGCGGCGGCGTCGTGCACGTCGGTCACCGCCGGCCCGCCCAGGTCATCGGCGGGCGAGCCCGGTCATCCGCAGGCCACGAGGTCGCGCACGCGCAGATCGCTGTAGACGCGGCGCAACCGAGCCGCGGCCAGGCTCCACCGGTATCGCTGTGCACGCGACGCCCCCCGCTCGCCCATCTGCGTGGCGAGGTGGGGATCGGCGATCAGCGCGTCGACATGAGCCGCGAACCGCGCTGGGTCGCGGTCGGCAACGAGGAAGCCCGAGTCGCCGTGATCGACCAGGGTGAGCAACCCGCCGACACCGCTCGCGACCACCGGAACACCGCACGCCGAGGCTTCGAGTGCGACTAGGCCGAAGCTCTCGCTGCGACTCGGCACCAGAACCACCGAGGCCGCCCTGTAGTAGGTGCTGAGGATGTGGTGCGGCTGGGGAGGTACGAAGCGCACCCGTTCGGCCACCCCGAGTTGGTCGATCAGGTCCTGGAGGCGCTCCATCTCGTGGTCGCCCTCGAGCCCGCTCGCGCCGCCGACGATCACGAGCAGCGCATCGGAGCAGTGCAGCCGGGCGAGCGTGCGAACCGCGACGTCGGGACCTTTCAACGGCTGGATGCGACCGACGAACAACAGCACCGGCACGTCGTCGGGCAGCTCGAGGGCGCGACGCGCGCCGAGCCGTTCGCCGGGAGCGAAGAACGCGTGCTCGACACCTGGCGCCACCACCTCGATGCGCCCGCGCGGATCGCCGTACAGACGCCGGAACTGACGCTCCTCCTCGCTGCAGCTCACGCAGATGGCGTCGGCACAACCGATGATCTGTGCCTCTCGAAATCGCCGCCTTCGGCCTTGACCTTCGCCAGTGTGTGGAAGGTGCTGACGAAGGGCATGTCGCGCTCGTGCTTGAGGCGATGGGCGACGAGGCCGCTCAACCAGTAGTTGGCGTGGAGCACCTCGGCCGGGAACTCGCCGTCGAGGTGGCGGTGCACCCCGTCGGTGAAGTCGTCGATGACCGACGGCAGATCTTCCTTGCGGAGCTTCGGATCGCCGGCCTTCACGTGCACCACGCGGTGCCCGGGCTCGACCTGCACCACCTCGGGAAGCGCAGCGTCTACTGCACGGGTGTAGGTGGTGCAATCGACACCGGCTTGGGCCAGTGCCGAGACCAGCTCGCGCACGTACACGTTCATGCCGCCACCATCGCCGGATCCGGGCTGGACGAGGGGCGACGTGTGAAGGGAGAGAACAGCTAGACGTTGCACGACAGGACGAAACCCTAGCGAACCGCTCGGGATTCCCGTTCCGCGATGTCTGATCGCCGGATCAGTGTTCGGATTCGTGCCCAGATGCCGCGGCGACGAAGGTCTCGTACACGTTGATCAGCGCTCGCCGCTGTTCGGCGGTGAGCTTGGCGTCGCGGGCGATGGCGTCGCGCACGCCGCGGCCTTCGCCCGGCTCGTCGGAGAGGAACCCGGCCCGCACGTACAGCGTTTCGGCGCTGATCTGCAGGGCCTTGGCGATCTGCTGCAAGATGTCGGCGCTCGGGTTGCGCAGGCCGCGCTCGATCTGTGACAGGTAGGGATTGCTCACCCCGGCGAGCTCGGCCAACCTGCGGACGCTCATCCGTGCCGTCTCACGCTGGCTCTTGATGAAGTCGCCGACGTCGGCGATGCGCTTGTCGAGGTCGTCGCGCACGGCTAGTCGTCGGCGAGGAGACCCTCGACGTCGGCCTCGCCCTCACGGTAGCGACGCACGAGCTCGCCACTCAGCGCGTCGATGCGCCCGAACAGCTCTTGGCGCTCCTGCGACCGGATGCGCTCGAAGATGCGCAACTTCGAACGTAGGGCTATTACGTCGTCCTCCGTCATCGTCGGCAGGTCGGATGCCCCGGCGTGGTTCCACATCTCCTCGAGCTCGAGGGCCAATGGGTGACCACTGGCGTCCTCGGCCGGCCGTGGCGGGCGGGCCGGGCCGCCGGTGAGGTGCGTGCCGAGGATGACCGGCAGCTCGCTGGTGATGACAGAGGGATCAGCCGAACGATCGCGGCGACGCAACTCGGCCTCGATGAGATCGAGCCGCGCCTGCGCCAATCGACGCACGTACGAGACCGCGTCGTCGTCGTGTTGCAACGAACCGCGCAGAGTTCGCAGCTCATCGAGCGGCAACAACGTGGGATCGACCTCGGTCACTGGAAACCTCCACTCACGGGCGGTAGCACCGCCACCTCGTCGGTGTCGCGCACCGTATCGAATCGTTCGGCAGCATCGCCGTTCACCCAAACCCGCGATGAGGCCAGGACCGACGCGAAACCGGCACCGTAGCGATGAACGGCCGCGTCGAGCACATCGCCCACGGTGGACCCCGCAATCACGTCGCTGCCGGTGCCCGCGGCCTCTCGAGCCGACGCGAACAACCTGAGCACTGCCACGTGCCGATCGTACCCCGGGTGGGTGGCGATACCCTCCCACGGATGCCAGCACCGAAGCCCGTGGCCGCTGTCGAATCGTCGGACGCGCAGCCGCGACCCACGCGCATCCTGGTGGTCCGCCATGGGCAGAGCGAGTGGAACGCGGCCGGACGGTGGCAGGGTCACGCCGACGTGCCCCTCGACCGTGACGGCATGCTGCAGGCGGCTGCCGCGGCCGAGGTGCTCGGCGCGTTCGACGCGATCTGGTCGAGTCACCTCCGGCGCGCCACGTTGACCGCGCAGATCATCGCCGAGTTGTGCGGGGTCGGCCCGGTCGAGATCGACGAACGGCTCTGCGAGAACGACGTGGGACCGTGGGAAGGACTCGATCGTGCCGAGGTCGAGGCCGGCTGGCCGGGCTACCTCGAACAGCACCGTCGCCCGGAGGGCTTCGAGTCGTACGACGCGGCAGCAGCGCGGATGGGCGCGGCACTGATCGAGATCGCGGCGCGGCACCCAGGTGGTGAGATCCTCGTGGTCAGCCACGGCGGCATCATGGGGGCGCTCCGCCGCCATCTCGGTGCACCCAACGAGCGCTTCCCGAACCTGGGCGGCGCCTGGTTGGTAGCCCATCACGGATCGGGCCTGCACCTGGGCGATCGCGTCGCCCTGCTCGCTCCAAAGCCGGTTTCCGACATCTTGTGACCGGCAACCCGTTGACCGGCAACCCGTTGACCGGCAAACAAGCGACGGGCCGTCACGCTCCCCACTCGTTCTCCGTCGTCGTCACCCGCTCCACGAAGCGCAAGCGATCGGTGGGAGCACACCTCGTGGGCAACACCTTGAAGTTGGCGATTCCGTCGTGGATGAATGCCACCGAGGAGGCGCACTGGGTCGAGGTGATGGGCGGCAGGTTCTCACGGAAGATGTCGACCGACCGGATCGATCTGGTCGAGCGGGCTGCCGCGCTGGCGAGACGGTTCGATCTGGCCACGCCGGACGAGATCCGGTGGTCCGACGACATGACCACGAGGTGGGGGTCGTGCACGCCGGCGACCAGCACGATCCGCATCTCGTCGCGCATCGCTTCGTTCCCGGACTGGGTGATCGACTACGTGATCGTGCACGAGCTCGTCCACCTCCGCGTGCCCGGCCACGGGCCTGCCTTCTGGCGTGCCGTGCAGCGCTACCCCAAGGCGGAACGGGCGATCGGGTTCCTGGTGGCCAAGTCCGGCGAGCCCGACTGACTCCCCTCGACCCCGCGCTGGGTGCGCGTGGCAGGCTCAGCGAGTGGTCGGGCGCAGCGGCTCGACACGACCAGGTCGTAGCGAGCCGGCCACCACGGAGAAGCCGATGATGCTGGCGAGCAGCACCACCACCAGTCCCGCCAGCGGCGACCGCGGCACCTCGCGCTCGGCCGTCTCGAAGGCCTGCGGTCGCTCGAAGACCCGGATCGGCACCTCGCTCGGCACCCCGTCGTCGACCACGGGCGATGCTCCCGCCGCACCCGCGGACGACACTGCGGGAACGAGGCCGATGGCAAGGTTGACGTCGCCATCGGCGACCACCTCGAACGCGGCGGTTCGACCGAGCGGTCCGACCACCGCGGGTCCGCTGCCATACCCCGACGGCAGGTTCGACACGCCGAGGCGATAGGTCCCTTCGTCGACATCGGCAAACGTGAACGAGCCATCCGCTGCCGTGGTGGTCGACCCGACGGCAACGTCGTGCTCGCCGTACAAGGTCACCATGACGCCGGAGATCAACGGCTCGCCAGGGTCGACGTTGCGATTTCCGTTGAGGTCGGCCCACACGACGTCGTCGACCGTCACCGACTTGGCGACGTCCCCCGGATCAACCACGGCCGCCGCGGCATCGAGGAGCTGCACCCGGGGCGCCACATCAGACGACAGATCGACCACCTGCGGCGTGCTCAGCGATTCGAGGTAGCTCGAGTCCGGTGCGACCATGAGACCGGGTGGTGGTGCCACGCTGTACCAGCAGGCCTCGCCGTCGAGGACGAGCTCGTAGGTGCCGTCGCCGCTCACCACATCGCTCACCGGCGCGCCATAGGTGTCGTCGGACGTGCCGAACGAACCGTCGTCGCCGGCATCGGTCGCGCAGACGGCGGTGACCACCGTGCCCGACGGATCGTCCGCCGCCGTCTCCGGTGCGCTACCGCCCGTCTCCGGTGTGCCCGTCTCCTGTGTGCCGATCTCCGGTGTAGTCGCGGAGGTGGCCGCCGCACCGTCGATCACCACCTCGCCACGCAGCACCGTCAGTGCCGCGCCAGACGCATCGGCGGCGGTCGGCAACGAGCTCGACAACGCACCGAACACTGCCACCAACGCGGCGGCGCGCAGGCCGATGCGCCGGGGCACCAGGGCGCGATCGTCGAGCACCGTTACCGACGTGATCTGTGCTCCGCTGGTGTCGACGGTCGACGCGCCGAGCACGTCGAGGGCGGGTTGCACGATGCAGAACTCGGCGAGAGCATCGGCCTCGTACGCCTCGACGGCAGCGAACTCGACGCCGATGCGTCGTTCGCCGCTGAAGTCGGAACGCACGTTGCGCACCACGACCGGCAGCGTCGCCGACACGCAGCCGGTGACCGTCGGCAGCACCATGGCCAGATCGGCGTGGGTGCCGATCGCAAGATCGAACTCGCCCAGCACGCCGGCACCCAATGGCGTGAGGTCGACGACCATCGCGCCACGGTCGCCGATCGTGCTGGGCAGCGATGCGACCACGCGGGTAGCTCGGCGAGCTTGGGCCCGACGGGCGAGGAGGCGAAGAGCGTCCAAGCCGCCACCGAGCGACCAGAGCGAGACAGCCAGGAGGACGGCCCGATCCTCTGCGGTCATCGGAGCAAGCGTGTGACTGAACCGGTCGCTGACCGCGCGCAGCCCGACCACCACACCGATCGCACCGATCGCCGCCGCCGAGGCCGCGCCATGGTGCAGACCGAAGGCACCGGTGAGCGTGTGCTTGGCATCGTCCGGACGTCCGTTCGGCGCCATCACCCCGCGCCACGATGCTCCGAGCACGCGCATCGACGCCCGTACGCGGTCACCAGGCCGGAGCGTGCCGTCGCTCATCGCCCACAGACCGAGGGCGGAGAGCACGAACCAAGGCATCCACAAGGTTGCAAAGCCGGCGAATGTTCCGTTCACCGGCATCGACCCGGACAGCAGTGCTCCGAGGAGCACAGCGATGACCACCGTCCGACGGATCCCGCCGAGCGGGCGGATCGCGTGCGCGACGAGGGCCACACGCTGAGCCGGGCGCAACGAGTTGAAGCGCATCGCGCCGTGACGACCGACGAGGATCGCCCTCGCCCCGCTGGCCTCGCACGCCCTGACCGATTCGACCCGGCTCGGCGAGACGATCGCGCCGACCGCGACCACCGGTTCGCCACCCGGCGCCAAGATCCGCCAGCCTTCGGCGAACAGCGTGGCGGTGATCTCGGCTTCGACCATCGGCGTCGACCCGGCACCCACGTCGAGGTGGCGAAGTGAGGTCGTCCGCACCAACGCGCCGCTGCCGTTGAAGCGAGCCAGGCCTCGCGCCCCGAGCGCCGGCCCGAGGCAACGACGTTCGAACTCCTTGTCGTGACGGCCGCCCGACCCGTGTTCCGAGGATTCGGCAGTCGCCGAGACAACCATGCCTTGCACCACCGCGACGCTCGGATCGTCGAACCACGGAAGCAGTCGATCGAGCACGTCGGGGCGCGGGATGTCGCCCGCGTCGAGCAGCAGCAGCCTGGATGCCCGCGCCGACTCGGCGGCGAGGAGGATGCCATCGATGTCGCCGGGATCGGTCGCCAAGTACGCAGCTCCCATGTCGCGAGCAAGCGTGGCCACCTCCGGGCGGGCATCGAGATCGACGATCGAGATCGGGCCGAGATGCCGCGACGCGAGCACCGTCGCGCGCAGCGGCTCGAGCGCCGTACCGGCGCAACGGATGACGATCTCCACGTCGGCATCGAGACCAACCGGTTCCCGCCGCCCCGGAACCGGCCACAGCGCCCAGATGAGCACCGCCACCGCCAGGAACCCGACCGTCTCGACGAGCAACGTGCTCGCGGCAAGCCAGAACGAGACGCCGGCCAACGTCGATGTGACGCGCCAGCCCAGGTAGACCGCACCGAAGCCGAGCGCAACGACTGCCGCCAGCCGTCCGATCAGTCTATTCGGCACTCCGGCCGCGAGACTTGAGCCGTTGTTGCCACTGCCGGCCGCATCCGGTGGCGCAGGCGTGCCGCTATCCTGCGATCCCCGTGGGAACCACCAAGCGTGAACGACAGAAGGCCAACCGCCAGCAGCGGCTCGAAGAGATCGCCAAGCAGGCCCGACGCGACAGGACCCGGCGCCGCACGTTCCAGGTGGTTGCCGTCGTGGGTGGCGGCCTGATCCTGCTGTTCGGGTTGGCCTACCTCTTCAGCGACGACGAGGCGACAGGCTCCACGGCGGTCACCACCGTGCCGACGGCCACCACCGTCAGCACCGCGCCGCCCACCACCGAAGATCTGGCGTCAACCACCACTGCCGGCCCCACCACCACCGAAGGTCCCACCACCACGGTCGCTCGGGTCTTCGAGTACGGCAGCGCACCGTGCCCCGCGGCCGACGGCTCCACAGCGATGCCCGACACCTTCGAGGGCGCCCCGCAACTGTGCATCGACGCGGCCAAGGCCTACACGGCCGAGGTCGTCACCAACAAGGGTTCGTTCACCATCGAGCTCGATCCAGCCACGTCGCCGGGCAACGTGAACAACTTCGTCACCCTCGCCAGGTACGGCTACTACGACGGCACCGGGTGCCATCGTGTGATCGCCGACTTCGTGGTGCAGTGCGGTCGCCCCGGAGACGACGAGGCTGCGCCCGGCTACTCGGTTCCCGACGAGCTCCCCGTGCCCGACTCCTACGCCGAGGGCATGATCGTGATGGCCAACACCGGCGCTCCCGACAGTGGTGGCGGCCAGTGGTTCATCATCACCGGCCTGCAGGGCGTCGCCCTGCCCCCGCAGTACACGATCATCGGCACGGTCACCGAAGGGTTCGACACCACGGTGCGGGCGCTGGCCAATCTGGCCGACCCGCTGGCGACGAACGGTGTGCCGCCGCTGGTGGCGATCGACATCACCTCGGTCAAGATCACCGAGAGCTGATCGCCGAAGGATCCGGGCCGAATTTGTTTCGGCCGCCGAGACGGAATCGGCCCAGATCTGGCTCAGGTGAGCTCACCGTGCACCTCGAGCTCACCGACCAGGTCCCAGCCGGTCGCTCGGTGAACCAGCGCCGAGCCGGTCGGGGCACAGACCACTGTTGTGTCGGCCAGCTCGAGCGTTCGATGTAGCCGATCATGCGACCAGTGCTCGGCCTCGTGCACGAGGGCGATCCCCGACACCAGCCCGAGGCCGATCGTGAACGCCCCGCCGCGCGGATCGACCATCGGATCGCAGAGTGCCGAGGCGCTGCCGCCCACGCCCACGACGAGACCGCCATCGACGAGCACGCCCCGGACCGCATCCCACAGCACCGTGTCCTTCACCACCGAACGGAGGTGCAGCGGCTGGTCGCCGACCAGGTAGACGGCCCGAGCGGAACGAACGACGCGCGCCGCGCCCTCGTCGAGCGCGTCTGCCCGGCGCAACACCATCAGCGCCTCCACCTGCACCCCCAACCGCTCCGCCCAGTTCATCGAAGCGGCCACGAGCAACTCGGGGTGCTCGAAGGCGTCGGCCGTCGGCAGCACCACCGCTGATTTCGCCCCGACTTCGGCGAGCAGCAATGCGTCGAGCTGGTCGTTGGCAACGAACGGGCCGCCGCCCTGGAGAGCGATGATGCCGGTCATGGGTGCGAGCGTACGTGGCGCTGACGGCGGCGGTGGCCGTTCAGAGCTCGGGGATCGTCTGCAGCTGCGCTAGCGCGTGCTGCCACACACCGGGAAGCGGGCCCTCGATGTGCGGACCGTTGCGGGCGATGACCCGATCGGCCGTGATGCCGTGCTCTCGCCACGTGGTTCCACCTTCGGCAAGGTTGAGCAGCATCGGCGCCATCCGATCGATGGCCATCACGTACCTGGCCTCGGCGGTGTCGCCACGTTCGTACTCGTCCCAGAGCTCGCGCAGGAACGCGCCCTGCACCGGCGGGAGAAGGCCGAAGAGCCGGTCGGCGGCCTCTTGCTCGCGAGCCGCCTTGGTCTGGCCGTCGACGCCTTCGTCGTAGGCGAACGTGTCGCCGGCGTCGATCTCGACGATGTCATGAGTCAGCGCCATCGCCACCGCCCGACCGACGTCGACGGCCTCGGTTGCACACGTTGCGAACACCAGTGCAGCCATGCCGAGGTGCCACGAGTGCTCGGCCGTGTTCTCGCAGCGGCTGCCGTCGGCGAGCCGGTTGCGGCGCACCACGCTCTTGAGCCGATCGAGCTCCATGAAGAACGCCAACGTCGCCGCAACCTCACCCGCAACCTCACCCGCAGCCGGAGAACTCGGAACTGGGGAAGCGGGCACCGACTTCACTTGAGTGAGGTTACCCACGAGTAGATATCGTCGTCTGGCATGGCTGAGATCACGACGGTGGGTGTGCTGGGTTCGGGCATCATGGGTTCCGGGCTTGCCGAGGTTGCGGCCCGGGCCGGCTACTCGGTGGTGGTGCGGTCGCGGTCGCAGGCGAGTGCCGATGCGATGGTGACGCTCGGGCGGATCATCGCCACCGACCACCTCGGGGCACTCGCCGACTGCGACCTGGTGATCGAATCGGTCATCGAGGATCTGGCCGTGAAACGCGCGCTGTTCGCCGAGCTCGAACAGATCGTGAAGCCATCGGGGATCCTCGCGACCAACACGTCCACGCTGCCCGTGATCGACCTGGCGATGATGACCCAACGCCCCGACCGGGTGTGCGGCGTGCACTTCTTCAACCCAGCCCCGGCAATGAAGCTGGTGGAGGTGATCCGCCCGATCACTGCCAGCGACGAGACCATCGCCGCGGCGATGACCTTCGCCGCAGCCTGCGGCAAGGACGCGGTCGAGGTCGCCGACCGGGCCGGCTTCATCGTCAACGCCCTGCTGTTCCCCTACCTGAACAACGCGGTGCGCATGCTGGAGCAGGGCACCGCGTCGATGGACGACATCGACACGGCGATGAAGGGCGGCTGCAACTTCCCGATGGGACCGTTCGCCCTCCTCGATCTCGTGGGTCTCGACACGTCTGTGGCGATCCTCGACGCGTTGTACGAGGAGTTCCGCGACCCCAACTACGCGGCGATGCCGACCTTGCGGCGGATGGTGTCCGCCGGCCACCTGGGCCGCAAGACGAAACGTGGGTTCTTCTCGTACTGATCCGGAGTGATCTGATCAAGCGAGTGACACCACCGCCGATCGAGCCGCTCGCCACACAGTGGCAGCTTCCCGACCCGTCCGCCGCCGACGAGCACGGCCTGTGCGGCCTGGGCGCCGACCTCGAGCCCGGCACCCTGCTCGCGGCCTACCGCGGCGGCCTGTTCCCGATGCCGGTGCGCAAACGAGTGGTGGGCTGGTGGTCGCCCGACCCACGCGGCATCCTGCCGATCGACGGCCTCCTGGTGAGCCGTTCGCTGCGCCGGAGCTGCCAGAAGTACGAGGTGCGCTTCGACACCCGGTTCCGTGAGGTCGTGGAACGCTGCGGCGACCCCCGGCGCGCCCACGGTTGGATCACACCGCAGTTCGTCGACGCCTACGACCAGCTGTTCCAGATGGGCTGGGCGCACTGCGTGGAGACCTACCTCGACGAGCAGCTGGTTGGCGGCCTCTACGGAGTGCGGATCGCTGGTCTCTTCGCCGGCGGCCAACTGCGCGACACCGGGGCGAAGCTGCTCGACGTGCAATGGGCCACCGAGCACCTCGTATCGCTGGGGGCGGTAGAGGTTCCGCGGGCGGAGTACCTACGACGCCTCGCCGAGGCGCTCGATGCGTGAGCCGGAGGGTTTGGTGCGTGCTCCGGAAGAGTTGGGTCAAGAACTGCTCAAGTCGGTCACGCAGCGGACCGATGATTTCTCCGCAACGGTGCACAAGCGGGCGGAACCAACGTGAGCACGATCTCGGCGGTCGTGCTGCGCGAGGGTCGCTGGTGCCGGTGGTCGGCGGACCACCGGCACCGCACCATTGCCAAAGCGCCTTGGCTTGCCGCCATCGTCCTCACCGGTACAAGTGCCGGAGCCTGTGCCGGTGGCGTCCCGAGCACGGCGCTGCCCGTCGCCCTGGAACGGTTCGTCAGCGACCGCGCCGCGCCCTCGATCGATTCGATCGAGGTGTGGATCTGCGATGTCCCGGACGTCACTGCCGATCCCCTCTACGGCGACCTCCCGCTGCGGCTCGCCCTCGACCCCGCGGTGGTGACCGGCCAGATCGCCGACCGCACATCCGACTACTTCTCCACCATCTCCCACGGCCTCTACAACCCGTCGTTCTCGGCCGGCGCCACGATCGAGATGTCCGAAGGGGACACCGCCGAGACATGTCTGGACGCGGCGCTCGACCGTTCCTCGACAACCACCACCGTCGTGTTGGCCGTCGCCACGGCCGAGCACGTGGCGGGAACCTCGGGCGGGTGGGGGCGGCCCGGATCCTGGTTCGATTGCTCGACCGACTGCGCCGCCCGAACGACGCGACGCGCTGCCTACGTCGGTGCGAGCGACTTCAACCCCGACTGGGGAGCGGTGCCGTTGCTCGACCTGATCGAGCACGAGATCGGACACACGCTCGGGCTGCCGCACTCGGGCATCGACCCCGACGACGGGTCGTATCTCAGCGGGCTCGACCTGATGAGCAACAGCGCGGCTCCGCGCCATCACGACCAGGCCCGGCGCGACGCTCCCGACACTCTGGCCATCAACCGCCTCGACCTCGGTTGGCTGCCGGTCGCCGACATCGAGGTGATCTCGGGCGACACCGACACCGACACCGACTTCGCGCTGTCGCCGTCGACAGGAGTCGATGGTCGGCGACTCGCGATCATCGAGCTCGACGCACATCGTGTGATCTCGATCGAGTTCCTTGCCGCCACCGGGTTCGACGACCACTTCGAACACTCGGGTGTTGCGGTGCACCTGATCGACGACCGGCCCGGTGACCGGGAGCTGCGCCTGCAGCAGCCACTCGGCGCAGGTCCGCCGCACCTCGATCTGTTGCAGGCGGGCGACGAGCTCGAAGTGGAGGGCTGGCGAATCCGGGTGAACGACGTTGGCGCCACGGCTCGTGTGGCGGTCACGGCAGCCGACCGGTAACACTTGCGTCATGGCGACCCGAGATGTGAACGATCAGCCACCGCGGCGCCGTGATGAGGCATGGTTGATGCGCACGTACTCCGGGCACTCGACGGCGCAGAAGAGCAACGAGCTGTACCGCAGCAACCTCGCCAAGGGTCAGACCGGCCTGTCGATAGCGTTCGATCTGCCCACCCAGACCGGCTACGACCCCGACTCGATCATGGCCCGCGGTGAAGTCGGCAAGGTCGGGGTGCCGGTCGCCCACCTCGGCCACATGCGGGCTCTGCTCGACGGCATCCCACCCGGTTCGATGAACACGTCGATGACGATCAACGCCACCGCGGCATGGATGCTGGCGTTGTACGTCGCCAACGCCGATCAGCAGGGCATCGCGTCAACGGCGCTGCGTGGCACCACACAGAACGACATCGTCAAGGAGTACCTGTCGCGGGGCACCTACATCTTCCCGCCTGATCCCTCGAAGCGGCTGATCGTCGACATGATCGCGTGGTGCGCCCACCATGCCCCGAAGTGGAACCCGATGAACGTGTGCTCGTACCACCTGCAAGAGGCGGGGGCCACGCCCGTGCAAGAGATCGCGTTCTCGTTGGCGACCGCGATCGACGTGCTCGACGCCGTTCGCGACAGCGGCCAGGTCGAGCCCGACCGGTTCGCTCAGGTGTTCGCTCAGATCTCGTTCTTCGTCAACGCCGGCATCCGGTTCGTCGAGGAGATCTGCAAGCTCCGCGCCTTCACCGAGCTGTGGGACCAGATCGGCCTCGAGCGCTACGGCGTCGCCGATGCCAAGGCCAGGCGCTTCCGATACGGCGTGCAGGTGAACAGCCTCGGGCTCACCGAGGCCCAACCGGAGAACAACGTGCAGCGCATCGTGCTGGAGATGCTCGCCGTCACCATGTCGAAGCGGGCGCGGGCGCGCAGCGTGCAGCTACCGGCGTGGAACGAAGCGCTCGGTCTGCCCCGTCCATGGGATCAGCAATGGTCGTTGCGGATGCAACAGGTGCTGGCGTTCGAGACCGACCTGCTGGAGTACGACGACATCTTCGACGGTTCCGCCGTGATCGAGTCGAAGACCTCCGAACTGCGCGACGGGGCCTGGACCGAGCTGCAAGACGTACTCGACCGTGGTGGCGCGTTCGAGGCGGTCGACGAGCTGAAGGGTCGCTTGGTGCGGTCGATGGCCGACCGCACGCGGCGCATCGAGGCAGGTGAGCAGACCGTTGTCGGCGTCAACTCGTACCGCGAGACCACCGAGTCGCCGCTCGGTGGGAGCGACAACATCCTCACCGTCGATCCGACCGTGGAGGCCGAGCTCGTCGACGACGCGGTCGCGTGGCGCGCGAGTCGCGACCGGGGTGCTGTTGATGCGGCCCTGGCCCACCTTCGCCGGGCGGCCGTGACCGGCGACAACATCATGCCGCCCTCGATCGCGCTGGCGAAGGTCGGCGGAACGACCGGCGAGTGGTCGGCGACGTTGCGCGACGTGTTCGGCGAGTACCGAGCCCCGACCGGTGTCTCGGCAGCTGTCGGCAAGCGGGTCGGCGAGTTGGCCGCGGTGGCCGCCTTCGTGAGGACGATCGCCGGTGGACCGCCGAAGTTTCTCGTCGCCAAGCCGGGTCTCGATGGTCACTCCAACGGGGCCGAGCAGATCGCCGTCGCTGCTCGCGATGCAGGCATGGAAGTTGTCTACTCGGGCATCCGTCTCACGCCGGAGCAGATCGTTGCGTCGGCCCGCGACGAAGACCCCGACGTGATCGGCTTGTCGATCCTGTCGGGTTCGCATCTCGCGCTAGTGCCAGAGATCCTCCGCCTCCTCGCTGTCGAGGGCGTCGATGCGCCCGTGGTGGTGGGCGGCATCATCCCCGAGGCCGACCGCGTGCGGCTCACCGAGGCCGGTGTCGTCGCGATCTACACACCGAAGGACTTCGAGCTGGCGCGGATCATGCGCGACGTGGCCGAACTGGCGATCACCCGCCGCGCCGCCGGCTGACAGGCACTACGACCTACGGAGCACGACCAGGAAGTGGTCGCCGAGATCACGGAACAGCGGCCACCGGCTCGTCATCTCGTCGGCGCGCTCCAATCGTTCGAACAGCCGTGGCCTGCGGTCGGCGACCTCGGCGATGTACGGCGGTGGAACGAACAACGACAACGATTCACGCGACACCACCGACCAGGGAGAACCGTGGCCGCCTGTCCAGCTCGCCAAGAACTGGCGCGGCGTGTAGTAGCTGGTCCAGATGGTGCAGCCGTTCATGCTCACCGGCGTGACACCGCGGGCGAACCGCACGCTCATGCGGCGCCATCGCCGACGACGTGCGTAGTGCACGATCTCCCACGGACACCAACGACCGATCACGGTGAACACCGCGTAGCCTCCCGGCCGGACCAAGGCCGACAGCGAACGCGCCGTCGCGCCGAGGTCGGGCACGCAGTTCAACGGCCCGAAGTTCGAGTACGCCAGGTCGATCGTGCCGGCACGATCGATGAGCCGATCGAGCTCGTGGGCGCCCACATGAGCCGCCTCGATCCGGTCGCCGGCGGCCGCGGATCGTGCGCCGGCGCGCTCGACCATCGCCGGTGACCAGTCGGTAGCCAGCACGTGGTGACCGGCCCGGGCGAACCGCTCGGCGTCGAGGCCTGTACCGCAGCCCAGATCGAGCAGGTGCGACCCGGGCGACACCAGAGCGTCGATCCGACTCCACACGATCGCGCGCATGCGTTGGATCATGTCGTTGTTGCCCTGCGGTCCGTCATACGTCGCGGCGACGCTGTCGAAGGCCGCTGCGGTCGAACGGAGCCGTTCGGCAACCGGATCGCCGGCAATTGGATCGGTCACGACGGGAACGACGCGACCGGGATCCGCAGCCGCGTCGGGTTCGGGTTGCGCGCACCCGCTTCCCGCGCCCGTAGCTCGCTCCAGCGCTCGTCGACGCGGGCTGTCTGGCGTTCGAGCGAAACGTCGGAGAGCAGCGGATGCTGGGCTCGCGAAAGACCGGCGAGCCTACGGCGCAGGTCGAGGTCGTCGTGCAGGCCGCGATGGAGCTCGC
>VFMC01000112.1 GCA_006515795.1 Acidimicrobiaceae bacterium
GGGTCGCGGTCGAGAACATCACGGCCATGAACTACACCCGCAACGGCTTCTTCTGGACGGGCGTCGATGGCTACCGCGGCGCGTACCTCACGGCGTATCGAACCGGCGACTACGGCGTGTACGTGTTCGACTCGGTCAACGGTGAGCTCGAGCACATCTATGCGGCCGGCAGTCCCGATGCGGGTCTGTACATCGGTGAATGCTTCCCGTGCAACGCCGTCATCGACGATGCGGTCAGCGAGCACAACGGCCTCGGCTACTCGGGCACGAACTCCGGCGGCAACCTGCTGATCGTCAACTCCGTCTTCCGCAACAACCGCGCCGGCGTGGTACCGAACAGCGGCAGCTACGAGCTGTGCTACCCCGAGCGCCAAACCACCATCGTGGGCAACCTGGTGTACTCCAACAACCAGGACGACACACCTGCAATCGACGTGGCGATACTCGCGATGGGCAACGGCATCCTCGTGGCCGGTGGCGTGTTGAACGTGATCGAACGCAACCTGGTGTACGACCACGACAAGAGCGGGATCGGCCTGGTGCCCTTCCTGGAGGAAGACCCCAACGACTCGATCCCGTCGCCCGACGAGTGGGCCACCACCTGTGCCGACTCGAAGCTGCAGTCACTCGACGATCCGGGTGAGGGCATCCTGTGGGATTCGATGCAGAACCGGGTGATCGGCAACCTGCTGGAAGACAACCGCCAAGGCGACCTGCTGGTGGCGTCGGTCGGCACCGATGTCAGCTCGCTCGGCAACTGCTTCAGCGGCAACACGTTCACCACCTCGGCGCCCAACGACCTCCAGACCTTGGCTCCATGCGATGCCACTGGGAGCGGCGATTGGGCCGATGGCGCTTACAACATCGCGGCCTGGCTCGGCGAGGTGCACCCGCCGTCGGTCGATTGGCAGATCGCCACACTGCCGCCGCTCGAGCAGCAAGAGAACATGCCCGACGCAGCGACGGCCCAGGCCCACCCGGCTACCGACGTACCCAGGAACATCGACGTGGCGGCGATCACCGTTCCCGCCAAGCCGGCATGACGCGGTGCTGATCGGATGATTCGTTCGTGCCCGGCCGCCGTCGCGTTGATAGCGGCCGTGCTGGCCGTGCTGGCCGTTTCCGCCTGCGCCGGGAACGACGGCACTGGCAGCACCGACACCGACCACGACCATGTCGGCACGGCGAGCGCGCACGCGGATGTCACCTCGTTGGGCCAACCCGACGAGCCGATCGCCGGGCCGCAGGGCGCCACGCCACAGTTCCTGGTGGAGTGCCTCTTCAGTCACGCGGCCGCTGACGACCCGATCGTGTCGCCCGGGCAACCTGGCAAGAGCCATTTGCACATGTTCTTCGGCAACACCGGCGTCGATGCGTACACCACGGTCGTTTCGTTGGCCGATGGCGAGACCACGTGCGATCAACCGCTCGACAAGGCGGCCTACTGGGCGCCCGCCCTGCTGCGCGGCCCGGAGGTGCTGACAGCGGTGAAGAGCACGGCCTACTACCGCCCCGGGCGGGGCGTCGAGCCTTCGACCGTCCAACCGTTCCCGGAGGGTCTGGTCATGGTGGGCGGCAACTCGGGTGCGACGGGAGAGCAACCCTTGTCGATCGTTGCGTGGGGATGCGGCGCAGGCATCGAGCGCGCGGTGCTACCCCCGGAATGCGCCGAGGGGCGCAACCTGCGCCTACTGGTCACCTTCCCCGACTGCTGGGATGGCCGGAATCTGGACAGCGACGACCATCACGCTCACGTCGCCTACAGCTCCCAGGGTGCGTGCCCGGCCGGATTTCCGGTTGCGATCACGCAGTTGCAGTTCAGCGTGGAGTACCCGGTGTGGGGCAGCACCGAAGGATTGGTGCTGGCCAGTGGCGGGCTGACCACCGGCCACGCCGACTTCATGAACGGCTGGGATCAGGCGAAGCTGGCGAGCGAGGTGCAGCTGTGCTTGCATCGGGAAGTGGTGTGTGGCGTGGCCAGCGGCCGCACCACGGGCTGAGCGACGGCGTACCGCCAGTCAGACGGTTTCGGGCCCGGCTGAGAACGGATCCGCCATCGCCGGTTCCGGGTCGACTGCGGTCGTCGGAGGCGCGGGTTGCGGTCGCATCGGGGCAGGACCTTTCGGCGCCTTGCTCGGTGCGAACATCGACCACAGCACGCCGACCGCGATGCCGACGACGAGCACGATGATGGGGCCAAGGGTGCCGAACGCGATCAGCTTCTGGCCGATCAACAACAGCGCCGCACCGATACCGAGCATCACCCCCCACAACGCACCCCTGATCGGGTGTCGCCGGCGGGAGGTGGTGGCGCCGTCAACGGGTCCGGCTTGGTGGGGCGTGGGTTCCATGTCGTTCATCGCGGTCATCCGTTCCACGTGCGTGCAGGGCGAGCATTGAAGAACGCACCGAGTCCGGCGAGCAGCACCAGCACACCGCCGGCCACCTGGAGCACCGGCGTGCCGCCGACGGTCTCGAAGTACCCGTCGCCGGCGCATGCGAATCCACCGTCGGCGGTGATCGAGCCGTCGATCTTGAACAGTGCGCTCACCTTGGCGCCTGCCGGCAGCTGCTCGGCGAGGCTGATGCCGCCGGCGTTGCGGTTCTCGCCATCGGGGTTGTCGTCGCCGCCCTCGTCGAGCGCCTGGCCGAAGGTGGTGATCTCCCACACGTGATTGCGCGGGCCGCCGCCCGGTGGGCCGGCGATACCGGCGTAGACCACGAAACCGTCGACGTGCACCATGTACGGGTTGTCGGCGGTGAAGGCCCGCGGGGCGTTCTGCTGGCCGCTGGCGTAGTACTCGAGCAGGTCGATCGGCGGCGCCGCCTCATTGAAGTCGGCGGCCATGTCGATGAGGGCTCCGGTGTCGTCGAACGACATGGTCAGGCCCATGCACGGCCCGGTGAGCGAGGAATCGCCCCCGCCCACCTCGCTGAGCGCCAGGACCGCGGCGTCGCCGGCGGCAGCGAGCAGGACTGGCTCGCCGGGCGCTGCATCGAAGTCGCCGGGCTCTCCGATGAGATCATCGAGGTTGGCCGGATCTACCGCAACGCCGCCGTCCGTCAGGATCGCAACCAGCTCGGCCTCGAACAGCACGGCGAGATCGAGGTCGAACCCGGGGGGTAGATCTTCGCCTTCTGCGGCTTGTGCGGCTCCGGCAAGACCGGCGCACGCCAAAGCGGCGCCAGCGATGGTGCCAAGCAACCAAGTCCTCACGTGACCCTCCTCCACCGGTGGTCCGCTCCACTTCTCACCGCACGGTACTCCTACATCGCCGATCCGTCGAGGGTCACTCGGCCCGGTGCTGGCCGATGTGCTAACAAAGAGGGGTGGCTGAACAGGAAGCGCCGAGGGGCACCCAGGCATCGGGCCAGATCGGCGAGGTCTTCGGGCTCGTCAAGGAGTACGCCCGGCAAGAGACCGTCGGACCGTTGCGTGGTGCGGCCCGCTGGTTGGCGTTCGGCACTGCCGGATCGGTGATGCTCGCGTCTGGAACGGTGTTCGTGGTGCTCGGTGTGCTGCGGTTGCTCCAGAACGAGTTCGCCTCCACCTTCTCGGGTCGCTGGATGGGTCTGGTGCCGTACCTGATCGCATTCGTGCTGACCGTGGCGGTAATCGGGCTCGCCGCGAGCCGCATCGGCAAGACCTCGTTGCACAAGGACTGATCTCGGAGGGCATGGAATCTCATGGCACAGCAACGCATCACGCGTGACGATCTCGAGGCTCGCTTCCGCACGCTCCAGGAAGATGTTCAGAGCAAGGTCAACGACAAGCGCCAGACCCTCACCACAGCGGCCATCGTCGGCGGTGTGGTGTTGCTGTTGCTGTTCTTCTTCCTCGGCAAGCGGAGTGGCAAGAAGAAGACCACCTTCGTCGAGATCCGCCGAATCTGATCGATGGCGATCCCTCGTCTGCTCCGGCCGTCGGTGCTGTTGCGCCGCAATGCCCTCTACAAGGGGTTGTTCGGCGGAAGCCGCGGTTGGCTGGCCGTCGGGGCGGTCATCTGGGGTCGCAAGTTCGTCAAGCGCACCTTCGGTCGCAACGAGGAGATCATCGCCACCGAGAAGCTCACCAAGGGCCAGTTCCTGCGCATCGATGCCATCCGTCCACCCTCGCGTCGAGAGCTTCGAGCATCCCGGCGAGTGAGGTAGGCGCCATGCGTGTCCTGTTGCGCAACCCCACGCGCGAGATCGAGATCGATGGACGACGTCGCGTCCACGCGCTTCTAGCCGAGCTGGCGCTGAACCGCGAATCGCACCTGGTCATCCGTAACGGCACGCTGGTGCCCGGCGACGGTGAGCTCGGCGCCGACGACGTGATCGAGATCCGCCCGGTCATCTCCGGGGGTACGTGATGCACGTCGGATCGAAGTGCCGAACGTGTCGCCGGCCGGCGATCATCGATCTGCCGCGTCACAACGCGAACTTCTGCGCCGAGCACTTCTTGGAGCTGTGCCGGCGCCAGGTGGTCAAGGCGATCGAGCACTTCCAGATGCTCACGCCCGACGACCGGATCCTCGTCGCCGTGTCGGGAGGCAAGGACAGCCTGGCAGTGTGGGATCTGTTGCTAGAGCTCGGCTACCGCGCCGATGGCCTCTACGTGGGCCTCGGCATCGGCGAGTACAGCGACGTGTCCGGAGCGCACGCCAAGGCCTTTGCGGCGCAGCGTGGCCTGAAGCTGATCGAGATCTCGTTGCGCGGTGACTACGGCTACGACATCCCCACGGCCGCGTCGGCGACTCGGCGCGTGCCATGCTCGGCGTGCGGCCTCAGCAAGCGTCACCTGTTCGACAAGGCGGCGATCGACGGCGGGTACACGGTGCTCGTCACCGGCCACAACCTCGACGACGAAGCCGCCGTCCTGCTCGGCAACACGATGCGGTGGGAGATCGGCTACCTCGCCCGCCAGCTACCGGTGTTGGCCGCCCGCGACGGGTTCCCCAAGAAGGTGAAACCGCTCTGCCGGCTGACCGAGCGGGAGACGGCGGCGTGGTGCGTGGTGCGCGGCATCGACTACCTCGTCGACGAGTGCCCGATGGCGATCGGCAACAAGCACCTCGGCTACAAGGCGACGCTGAACGCGATGGAGGCCGACTCTCCCGGCTCGAAGGCTGCGTTCTACCTGAACTTCCTCGAACGGATGGCGCCGCTGCTGGCCGATCACCTCACCACGGAACGAGACGCCCTCGTCGCCTGCGCGACGTGCGGCGCCCCCACATCGGGCGAGGTCTGTGCGTTCTGCCGGCTGCAGGCAACCGCCAGCGAGCACCGACCTGTGCCGGTGGAGATGATGACGAGAGGCCGCCGATGAACCGCCCCTTCGCCTATGGCGACAAGGTGTTGTTGCTCGACAACAAGCAGCGTCGCTACCTGATCACGCTGGCAGAAGGGGCCGAGTTCCACAGCCACACCGGCCTGTGGGCGCACGAAGGTCTCGTCGGTCAGGCGGAGGGAGCGGTGATGCGCAGCACCAAGGGCACGCCGTACACCGCGCTGCGACCGACCCTCGAGGACTTCGTGGTGGAGATGCCCCGCGGTGCGCAGGTGATCTATCCGAAGGACCTCGCCCCGATCTGCATGCTCGCCGACATCGGGCCCGGCGTCCGCGTGCTCGAAAGCGGTGTGGGATCTGGGGCGCTGAGCATGACGATGTTGCGCTGGGGCGCCGAGATCGTCGGATACGAGCTGCGTGAGGACTTCGCCAACCGGGCCCGCAACAACGTGCGCTCGTTCCTCGGCGAGGAGGCGCTCGACAACTACCGGGTCGAGCTGCGCGACTGCTACGCGGGCATCGACGAGCGCGACCTCGATCGCGTCGTGCTCGATC
>VFMC01000520.1 GCA_006515795.1 Acidimicrobiaceae bacterium
GACGACGCCTCGGTCACGCGTGCTCGCTCACGGCCCGGGCGGCATCATCATCGCGCCCTCGATGCCGACGATGTTGACGCCGACCGCGGTGAACGGGATGCCCGTCGACCAGCCGTCCTCGAACCGCGGGTCCGTCGTGCAGTCGCGGCCCTCGACGCGCGTGCCGTCGCCGTCGATGCACGCCGTGACGACCGCCTGGCAGCCCATCCCGCGCGCGACCTCGAAGCTCTCGAGGCCGTCGCCGTCGAGGTCGACGTCGGGCGCGACGCCGCCGATCCGGATGCCGAAGATGCTCGTGCTGCCGATCAGGATGTCGGCCATGTTCGCCGGCACCTCGGGCTCGCTGCACGGCGGGTCGCTCATGCCCATGCCGAACATGTCGATGAGGTTGGGCAGGAGCGCGAAGACGCCGAGCGGCACGGCGCCGCAGAGCAGGCCGTCGTCGAGGCCGGAGACCTCGCCGGACGTCGCGCGCGTCGTGCCGTGCAGGCGACCCTGCCGCACGTCGAGCGGGATGAACATCACCGGGATGACCACGTCCTCGGGACCGCCCGAGAGCATGCGCGACGTGATCATGCTCGCGAACGACGTCGTCGGCGTGCCGTCGGGGTTGAACGCGTCGCGCGCCGCGAGCACGTCGGCGTCGCCCGAGAAGTTGTTCATCGGGTTCATGTCCGTGTCGACGCCCTGCATCCACGCGACCGTGAGCGACGGGTCGCTGATCGCCGCGGGGTCGTCGAGGCCGAGCAGCGAGAGCAGCAGCATCACGTCGCCGTTCGCGATCGCGTCCGCGAGGAACATGCTGTTGATGAGGTCGACGCCCGGCCCGAGCGCGCGCGCGAGGCTGTTGTCGACGTCGCCGTCGCCCGAGAAGTCGCAGCCGACGCTCATGCCGCCGATCTCGAGCGAGTCGATGATGAGCGAGTACTCCTTCTGGCAGTCGGCGCCGCAGCCGTCCCACGGGTCGGTGTTGCCGTCGTCGCACGCCTCGCCGGTGCCCATCGTGCCGTCGCCGCAGCCCTCGACGAGCGCGCAGTCTGCGCTGCAGCCGTCGCCGTCCATCGTGTTGCCGTCGTCGCAGCGCTCGCCGACCGCGATGTCGCGGATGCTGTTGCCGCAGGTCTCGTCCGACAGGCAGTCCGCGCGGCATCCGTCGCCCGAGCGGTTGTTGCCGTCGTCGCAGCGCTCGCCGGGATCCATGTCGCCGTTGCCGCAATACGTCTCGCGGAAGCACGTGTCGCCGCAGCCGTCGCCGGTCGCGGTGTTGCCGTCGTCGCACATCTCCATCGGGTCGAGGATGCCGTCGCCGCACGCGGGCACACGCGCGTCGCGCGGCCCGGAGTCGGTTCCGCCCTCGCCGCCGCCGCCGCCG
>VFMC01000113.1:0-2506 GCA_006515795.1 Acidimicrobiaceae bacterium
GGCGACCGGCTCCGGGGCAGGCTCGGCGACCGGCGTCGCTGCTTCGGCGACGACAGCCGCTGGCGAGGTGCCATCACGGCTCAAGAAGGCGGTGACGTCGCCTCCGGTGGAGACGATGCCGACCACCGACCAGCCGTCGGCCGACTTGTCGGTCAGCTTGGTTGCGAGGGCGGAGGGATCGAACGATGACGAGCTGACGGTGGTGAACTCCTGCATGGCGCAGATGGTAACTCACACGGCGTGAACACGCGGCGGTCGCAACTACGAGTGTGTCGGGAGCCACTGGACCGACTCGGTCGCGCGGTCAGCCGTTGAGCACCAATGCGTTCACGTCGACGTCGCCGGGAGGGCCGTCGTAGCGAACCTCGCCATCGGCGAGTGCGATGAGCCGGTCGGCGCGATGCACGAAGCCGAGCTCGTGCGTGGCGACCACGAGCGTGGCGCCGGAACCGTGCGCCTCGGTGAACAGCACCAGTAGCGCCTCCTTCCCGGCCGCGTCGAGGCCCACGAACGGCTCGTCGACGAGCAGCAGCCGGAACGGTCGCACGAACGCCAACGCGATCGCCGCCTTCTGCCGCAGCCCGCGGCTGAACGTGGTGGGGATCTGGTCGTACCGGTCGGTGAGGCCGAGCTCGGCGACAAGTGCGTCGGCCCGTTCACTCCACTCGGCGACGCCGTGCATGCGCGCCACGTACTCGAGGTGCTCGCGCAGGGACAGATCGTCGTAGAACGTGGGCTGGTCGCCGAGGTAGGCGAGCGCCCGGCGAGATTCGATGCTGCCGCGGGTGGTGCCGCAGACCACCACCTCACCGCCGGAGGGGTCGAGCAGGCCGGCGGCCATCCTGAGCAGCGTGGTCTTGCCGCTGCCGTTGTGGCCGACGATGGCGACGAGGTCGCCGTCGGCGATGGAGATCGTGAGCGGGGCGAGAGCGGGCTGCGCTGCAGAGCTCGACCCGAAGCCGCCCGAGCCATACGACTTCGTCAGCTCACGGATCGACAGTGCCGATCCCCGGGGGTTGCTCATCTTGAACTCCCTTGATCTCGAGCGCGCTGCTGCTGCGAGCGTTGCTGCTGGGTGTGGGCGCGGCCCTCCGACATGAACGCACGGACCGAACGGCGGATCCGGTCGCGGAACCGCACCCAGGTGGCGATGGCGGCGATCACCAGCACCACGAGGACCGCGGCACGAGTGGCCGCGGCCACGGCGGTGGCCGACCCGGTATCGATCGATTCGCGCACGAAGATCACCGACACGGCGCCCACGCAGCTCGCGGCCAACGGAACGAGAGTGCGCAACACGGTGGTGAACCCGGCCATCTCCGGCGGCATGAAGGTTTGCTGGGTGGTGTCGCTCATCGGGTCGGGTGCGTCGCGCACGATGCTGATCGCCGCACCGGCGGCACCGCTGAAGATGGTCGGCAACGCCAGGATCGCGGCGACCGCGGCGGCGGGGCCGACGCGGGGTTGATCGCTCACCACCGCATCGATGACAACGGCTGCCACGGCGCCGATCACGGCGAACGGCACGAGGGCGACGGCCGGCGCGGCGAGGTGACGAAGCAGCAACTCGCCGCGCTCGACGGGGAAGCTGTCGGTGCGATCGGGCTGATCGATCTCTTGCGAGAGCGGCTCGAGGGCGTCGAGACCGAGCACGAAGGTGAGTGCCGCCGTTCCGAGGAACGCCGGTGTGGTGCCGTGCATCACCGCCACCTGCGATGCGCCCGCACCTACCGCGAGCGTGGTCATCCGGACGAGCCGGCCGACCGGGAGGCGGAGCAGGCTCTGCCAGCCGCGCCGCCACACCGGGTGCGACGAGCCGACGTGCGGCATGCCGATCCAGGGTCGCGAGCGAGTGTGCTCGTGTGACAGCTGACGCCGGAGCAGGATCACCGTGCGGAGATCCTGCATGGTGACGGCGAAGCGCAGTTGCGCGACGAGGCTGCTGCGCCGCGCCAAGGCGTCGAGCGAGGTTCTCGCCACCATCGCCAAGCCGAGCGCCACCAGCGCCGCGGTGAGCACCAGCGCGACCACGTCGATCCCGTTCTGACGCCAACCCCACAGCGCGAGGCTGCCGTCGATGTCTGCAGGTCCGGGCACGATGTCGGCGACCGACGCGGCCTGCCATGCCAGCGCCACCGTGGAGATGGTGGTCGCGATCCACAGCGGCAGTCGGAGCGCGTGCGCCACCAGCGCGGCGCCCACCCACAGCAACGCGACGTTGAGACCGAACAGCGCGCCGGACCCGAACCAGGCGACTGAGCTGCCAGGCAGGCGGCGCCCGGCGAGCTGCCCGAACACACCGCACGTGGCTGCGCCGGCGAATGCGGCGCTGCGGACGCGCTGCACAGCCGGCTTGAGCAACGCGGCGCGTCGCGACACGGGCGCCAGCATGACGAAGCTCACGTCGGCGCTCTCCAGCGCCAGCGGGCCACCCTGACTGCCGCTGCGCAGCCCCGCGGCGAAGGCAACGACGACGAGCATGCCGAGCAGCGCCGGGGCGCGTTGG
>VFMC01000113.1:2543-8363 GCA_006515795.1 Acidimicrobiaceae bacterium
GAGCCGATGACGCTTGCGCGTGGCGCGCAGCTCGTGCATGGCGGCCACGCCGGTGCTCACCGGCGGGAGCGAATCCACGGTCGCTCCGGTCATTCGCCGAGTGCCGCCGGACGATCGGGGTCGGCGCACCACCCCGACCAACTCGCCACGTACAACCGCGCCGGCGCAAAGCCGGCCCGCTCGAGGGCGACGATGTTCAAGCAGGCGCTGACCCCGGACCCGCAGTATGCGATGACGTCGCTGTCGGCAGCTACGCCGAGTGCTTCGTAGTGCTCGCGGAGCGCCGCGGCAGACTTCAGCCGGCCGGAGGTGTCGAACACGTCCGACCAGGGGGCGTTGCGAGCGCCGGGGATGTGACCGGGACGCGGGTCGACGTGGGTGACGGCGCCGGTGAACCGCTCGCCGGCCCGCGCGTCGAGGACGGCGTCGCCTCTGGCGGCGGCGGCACCGACTTCGTCAGCGGTGGCAAGGCGTTCGGCGGGCCACGGACGTGCGGTGAACGTGGTTGGCGTGGGGTCGACCCAGCCGGAGTGCACCGGGCCGATCCAGTTGCCGATGCCACCGTCGAGGATGGCCGCATCGTGGCCGAGCATGCGCAGCATCACCACCAGCCTTCCGGCGGTGAGGCCTCCGGTGTCGTCGTAGGCGATCACGAGGGTGTCATCGCCGATTCCGAGCTCACCCATCGCCTCGGCGAACGCGGACGGAGACGGCAGCGGATGGCGGCCCTCGGTGACGGGGTGGTCGTGGGCAGCAAGCTGCTGATCGAGGTCGACCCACACCGCGGCGGGGAGGTGAGCCGCTTCGTACGCAGTCCTGCCGTCGCGCCCGTCGAGGTACCAACGCACGTCGGCGAGCACCGCATCGGGACGGTCGGTGACCAAGGCGGCTACGAAGGCAGCATCGACGATCGCGGGAATCACGCTGAGATTGTGCCATTGGTCCTGACGAACCGCGCCCAGTTCGCCGGTACCTCACGGCAGAATGTCGCCGATGTCGTTGTCTGCCGCAGAGCGGTTCTTCTCGCTCCTCGCCCTCATCGCTGCGGCCGGAGCGATCGGCATCGTTGGTCTTCGCCTCGTCCCGGCCGGTCGTCCTACGCTGCTGCGGTTGCACGACGCGACGCTGTGGCTCGCCTGGCTAGTGGCGGCCACGGCGATGGTCGGCAGCCTCTACTTCAGCGAGGTGCAGCACTTCACCCCGTGCCGCTACTGCTGGTTCCAGCGCATCGCCATGTATCCCCTCGCCGTCATCATGCTGGTCGCTGCACTCCGCCGCGACCATGCGGTGCGCTGGTACGCCGTGCCGCTCGCCGCGATCGGGCTGATCATCTCGTCGTACCACTACCTGATCGAGTGGTACCCGCAGCTCGAGGGCGGCTCGTGCGACCCGGTTGTTCCGTGCAGCTCGTTCTGGTTCCGCGAGTTCGGGTTCATCACCTTGGCGTTCATGGCCCTTTGCGGGTTCGCCGCGATCCTTGCGCTGTTGCTGCTCGTGCCCCACCCCCCGAACCAGAGATCTGGCATCGCTCAGACCCCGACCCCTCACGAGATGGAGGAGACTCCCCATGGCCACTGACCGCAGCCCGCAATGGAGCGACGCCCCGCAACCGAAGAAGGGTCTGCCATGGCTCTGGATCGGCCTGGCGGTCGTGGTGCTGGTCGCTGCCGGATTCGCCGTGCTGAGCGCGGGTGCCGACAACGAGCTCACCGTCGGAACGGTGCCGGCCACGGTCGACGGTGGCGGCGACGGTGAGGGCGACGGCTCGACGGCCACCACGGCGGCCGTGAGCAAGGGCGAGGTGTGGCCCGTCACCATCACCGGCACGCCACTCGTCCCGCTCCCCGATGGTGGACCCGATCCGGCCGTCGGTGCCGCTGCGCCGCAGCTGAGCGGCTACACCTTCGACGGCAGTGCCGTCGCTGTAGATCCGTCGAAGGGTCCGGTGATGCTGGTGTTCCTCGCACACTGGTGCCCTCACTGCAACCGCGAGATCCCCGAACTGTTGAGTTGGAAGTCGAGCGGCGCCGTGCCGGACGACCTGCAGGTCATCGCGGTGACCACCGCGGTGAACCCGGACCGCGACTTCTATCCGCCGTCGCAGTGGATCGTCGACAAGGGTTGGACCTGGCCGGTGCTCGCCGACAGCGAGACGAGCGAGGCCGCCCAGGCGATGGGTGTGTCGGGATTTCCGTTCAGCGTGATCATCGGTGCGGATGGCACCGTGCTCGGCCGGGCGAGCGGCGAGCTCGGGGAGGCAGGCATTCAGGCGTTCGTCGACGCGGCGCTCGCCTGAGCCAACGCCGCGGCGCGCAGCATCACCTCGCGCAACGGCAGCCCGAGCGCATTCGCCGCGGCGGCGGCGTCGTCGTGTTCGACCTTCATTCGGCGCGGACCGGTGTCGCCGTCGACGATCTTCACCCGGATCGCGTGACCGTCGAGCTCGACGGCGTAGAGGCGCCGCCGTTCGGGCCACCGATGCATCGTGGTGCCGCGAACGCCGAGCGTTCCGGTTTCCTCGACGAGCACGAGCCTGATCGCATCGCTGATCGAAGGGTCGCACAACGCGTGCACGGTGTGGGCGGGCCGGCCCTTCTTCATCACGATCGGCGTGGCCCACGCATCGAGTGCGCCGGCGGCGAGGAGGCGCGCGATCGAATGGGCGAGGACCTCGCCGGTGACGTCGTCGACGTTGCACTCGAGCAGATCGACGGGTTGCCCTGGGCCTGCCGAGTCGGTGGTCTCCTCCCCGATCACCACCTGGACCACGTTCGGACGGCCGGGGATGTCGAGGGTGCCGGCGCCGTAGCCGACCGCCCCGACCGCGAGTGCAGGCATGGGGCCGAACTCGGCGGCGAGCGCGACCATCAGTGCCACGCCGGTGGGCGTTGCCAGTTCTCGATGATCGGCGATGCCGCGACTCGGTGCCGCGCGAAGCGCGAGCAGGTCGACGACCGCTGGAGCGGGGTTGGGAAGATCGCCGTGCTCGGCTTGCACGTGGCCCTGCCCGACGGTGATCGGGCTGCACACGATGCGGTCGATGCCGAGCACCTCGAGCGCGGCGCACGAGCCGACCACGTCGATGATCGCGTCGAGCGAGCCGACCTCGTGGAGCTCGACATCGTCGGGTGACATCCGATGCATCCGGCCCTCCACCTCGGCCAGCAACCGGAAGGTGCGCTGGGCGCGATCGCGCACACGGGGCGGCAGGTCGGCCGCATCGAGCAGGTCGCGGATCGTGCGGTACGGCCGATGGGTGTGCGGGTGGGTGTGCGGATGGGTGTGGTCGTCGGCGTTGCCGGTGAGCAGCTTCTCGTGGTGCAGATCCTCGTCGGTGGCGACGATGGCATGGGTGGCGGCGAGACCGCAGCGCAACACGGGTTCGAAGGTGAGCGCGTAGCCGTCGAGTGGGAGCGCGGCAACGATGTCGGCCACTGCCAGCGGATCGGCGCCGGCGTGCACGAGCGCGCCCAGCGTCATGTCTCCTGCAGTTCCGGCGAAGCAGTGGAACCAGGCGGTGCGCGTCACCGGCTGCGCCCCATCATCCGCACCACCGCACAGGCTGCACCGAAGCCGTTGTCGATGCCGACCACCGTCACTCCACTCGCGCACGACGCATGCATGGCCAGCAGAGCGGTCACGCCTTGGAGCCCTGCTCCGTATCCGACGCTGGTGGGAACCGCCACGACGGGTGCGGCCGTGAGACCACCGATCACGCTCGCCAGGGCTCCCTCCATGCCGGCGATCACGATGACGGCTTCGGCGGAGGTGACCCGGTCGAGGTGGGCGAGCAGCCGGTGCAGGCCGGCCACGCCGACGTCGACTAGGCGGTCGGCCTCGAAGCCGTGCGCACCGAGGGTGACGACTGCCTCGTCGACGATCGGTACGTCGGCGGTGCCGGCGCTCACCACGAGCACACGTTCGCTACGAGATTCGATCGGTGCGCGCCAGAGCAGGGTGATGGAGCGCCGAACCGCGTCGGGGTGCACCGCCAGGACGGCCTTGGCCTGATCGTCGGACGCCCGGGTGAGAAGCACCGGGCCATCGCCATGGCTGAGCAACTCGGTGACGATGTGCACGCACTGCTCCGCAGACTTACCTGGGGCGTACACCGCCTCTGGCATGCCCTGGCGGATCACGCGGTGATGATCGACTAGGGCATCGCCGACGTCGACGAACGGCAAACGCTGCAATCGTCGGACCGCATCGTCGGGCGTGACGGTGCCCGAGCGGATGTCCTCGATGAGTTGCTCCAGGCGCTGGCGGTCCACGGGTCCATTGTGGCCTGTCGGGCACGTCGTTCGTCGAAACTGTGCTCGGATCGGCGGGGGCGGGGTCGTAGCCTCTCGGCCATGACTCGAATCGGCTTTCTGGGCCCGCTCGGCACGTTCACCGAGCAGGCGCTCAAGTCGCAAGTCGATCTTGCCGCGGCCGAGCACGCGCTGTTTCGCACGATGCCCGACGTGCTCGACGCCGTCGAGCAGGGTGAGGTCGACCTTGGGTTCGTGGCGATCGAGAACTCGATCGAGGGTACGGTCAACCTCACCCAGGACGAGCTTGCGTTCAATCACAACCTGTTGATCCAACGCGAAGTGGTGCTCGACATCGAACACTGCCTGATGGCCAAGCCGGGCACCACGCTCGACGAGGTGAAGGTGGTGTTGTCGATCCCCGTCGCGTCGGCGCAGTGCCACGCCTATCTGCGCCAACACGTCGGCCTTGCCGAGCTCCGTGCCACCAACTCCACCGCGGAGGGTGCGCGGATGGTGACCGAGCTGGGGCCTGGAGCCGCGGCCGTCGCGCCCAGGATCGCGGCCGACGTGTACGGGCTCGAGGTGATCGCCGAAGACATCGCCGACCATCCGGGGAACCAGACCCGGTTCGTGCTCGTGGCCAAGGCTGGGGTGCCGGCCGCCACCGGCCACGACCGAACGGCGCTCGTCATCTACCAGCGGGCCGACGAGCCGGGCAGCCTCATCTCGATCCTGCAGGAGTTCGCGGCGCGCCGGATCAACCTGTCGAACCTGCTGTCGCGGCCGACCAAGGACGGCGGCCTCGGCGATTACTGCTTCATCATCTACGCCGACGGTCACATCGACGACGAGTTGCTCGCCGATGCGATGAGGTCGCTGCGGTCCAAGCAGGGCCGGGTGAAGTTCCTCGGCTCGTATCCGGCAGCCGGTGAGCAGGCGCACTCGGCGCGCGAGCACGCCGATGCCAGGTGGCGTGAGGCCGACGACTGGATCGAATCACTTCGCTCCCAGATCCGTCGCTGACCCGTCCCTGTTTCCCGCCAATCAAAGATCTGGGCCGATCCCGTCTCGGATTCCGAAACGATGGCGGCCCAGATCCTTCGGTGGCGCGCGTCACCGGTAATCTGGCGGCGGAACGATGGCAGAGCGGCCAAATGCATCCGCCTTGAAAGCGGAAGGGTTCACGCCCCGGGGGTTCAAATCCCTCTCGTTCCGCCACCTCTCGTTCCGCCAGCCGGCGCCCAGCTCAATCGTCGTCGTCGTCGTCCGGTGAGTCGATGGCAAACAGCAGGAACTGCGTGAACTGGGTTGGCGCGAAGTTGTTGTCGCTGACGAGGATCAGCGACTGCCGGCCGTCGGGCAGCCGTGGGCCGAGCACCATGCCCTCGACGTTGTCGAGCGGTATACCGAGGGTGACCAGGTCGAGCAACAACGTCTTGTGCACCGGTCGCACGTTGCCGAGTCCGGCGATGCTGTCGAGCCCGTTGACGTTGGTCGCTCCATCGAACGAGACGGTGTAGAGCCTGATCGTGTTGCCGGTTCCAGGCGCGCCCACCGAGAACGACCG
>VFMC01000113.1:8373-10295 GCA_006515795.1 Acidimicrobiaceae bacterium
GTCGTCGAACGGCAACAGCTCGACCAGTCCGTTCACCGCGAACTGGGTTGCCGGCACCGGGGGCACGGCGACCGGGTCGGTGACGTACACGTTCTGCCGTTCGAGGTTTCCCGACCGCAGGTTGTAACGCAGGATCCGCGACGAGGTGCCGCCGGCGACGGTCGCGGCCGGGCCGTCCTGGACCAGGGCGCCCTCCATGCCGACGAACAGGTGGCGGCCGTTGGGCGCGACCGCGGCAGCTTCGAAGGCGAGGTTCTGACGAACGCCGTGGGCGGCACTTGTGGGCTGGAACGCCTCGGGCACCGGCAGGTCGGTCAGGTAGGCGCCGGCGAGGCTGTATCGCCGCACCCACGGCGAGATCGCCCGGGTAGCGATCCCCTCCGACGTGACGACCAGTTCGCCGCGCTTGGTCAGCGTCAGCCCTTCCGGATCGAGGCTTGCCGCGGGGTACGGCAACCCGTTCGGCGCGAGCAGGGTGGTGACGTCGACGAAGGAGACATCTCCGGCATCGAGTCGGCCGTCATCCAGATCGATGTCGAGCGTGTAGAAGCGAGCAGGCGACAGCACGCTCTGGTCGTCGGACAGGCTGTAGAAGACGTCGTGCCTGCGGTCGTAGGTGATGCTCGACAGGCCTCCGACGACCGTGCCGTCGAACGTGGTACCGGTCGCGACTATGGCCTGGCCAAGGAACTCCAGATCGGGCCCCTCGGGCTCGTCGTCGGCGCCGGCCGGGCCGCCGCTGCTCGCCACCCCCCACACTGCGATGGCGAGGATCGACCCCGCAGCTAGAACCCTCTTACCGGAACTCCTCGTCGTGCTCATCGCACCCTCCATTCGGTCGGGTCCGCCAGCCGCTTGTCGGTTTGGTTGCCGATGATAGTCGCCGTCGCCGAGCGCTCGTTCCGGGTCACGTCGTCGCTGCGATTCGGCGGGTCACCTCCTGGTACACGTCGGCGAGATCATGCCGGCCATCGCTCGTGAAGTGCGCCACCAACTGCAGGCCGAGCTGAACGGCGACGGCCCGGTGTCCCTTCGCCGTCGCAGACGAGCGGTCGTCGACGACCTCCGGGAGATCGAAAGCAGCGGCTGCCGCGCGCAGGGGCTCGCCGCCGAGCACGTCCAGGAGCGTGCCGGCAAGAATGGTGTGTGGCGCGGCTTCCTCGCCTCGTCCCGCTGCCGCCAGAGCGGCCGACCAGTGCACGTGGTAGGCCAGCTGTCCCAAGGTGTCGTGACCGAAGGTGATCCCGCCTCCGTCGGCGACGGTGGCCTCTGGTGTACGGCCTTCCGGCGATTGCGATGTTGCTCCCATGACGACATCAGATACGGCAGGGCGGCTCCCGCCCAGGGCCGAACGTCCTGGAGGTGCCGTCCGTTCGAACTGCCGGGACAAGGCTCCCGCTCGGCGAACACCCTCTTTTGGGTACGCGTTAGGATGCGCCGATGCTGGCGGGGCGAGGGATGCGGAGACAACGATGAGCGCTACGAGGTCGCGGTGGGCAGCGATCGGGGCTGCAGTTGCGGTGTCGATGGGCGCCGGCGGGGTGCTCACCACGTCCGCATCGGTCGATTTCGGTGTTCGAACCGTGCTCGTGCCGATCACGCCGTGCCGGTTGATCGACACCCGCCGACCCACCGACAACGTCGGGCCCCGGGCGACACCGCTCGGCGCCGGCGAGATCTATGAAGCCGCGGTGCGCGGCGCCAACGGGCGGTGCACGATCCCGAGCGACGCGGTGGCCGTCGAGTTGAGCATCGTCGCCGTGAACGCGACTGCGGCCAGCTTCCTCACGGCGTTCCCGAGCGACGTGCTGCGACCGAACGCCTCGAACCTCAACTGGGTGGCGAATCAGGCACCCACCTCCGGATCGGTGAAGGCCGCGCTGTCGGCCAACGGCCACGTGAGCTTTTTCAACCTGGCCGGC
>VFMC01000521.1 GCA_006515795.1 Acidimicrobiaceae bacterium
TTTTTGTCGAGGAGACCGACACCCGCTGGGGCGTGCTGGTTTCCATTCCGCCCGACAAGCAGATCCTGGGCGGAAACGTCGGGCCGTTCAATGGCTGGTACTTCGACGGCGACTTCGCCGACCTCGACGATGACGGCGACAGCGACCTGGTCATGGCCAGCATTGGCGCGGCGTTCGCCGGCACCGAACCCACGCGCATGTTCCTCAACGACGGCACGGGCGTATTCGACGAGCTCTGGCCATGGGCCGATCCTGCCGCCGACATCAACCTGCACTCGCCCGATGTCGACCTGTGCGACCTCGATGGCGACTTCGACATCGACATCATCACCGCCAGCCGCAACAGCCAGGCGCGCGTCTACCTGAACAACAGGGTAGGTCCCCTCTCGGCGTCGCCGTTCCAGGACGTGACGCAGGTCGCGTACTACGACACCGCCAGCACCTCGTCGGCGAGTGGCAACTACGAGACCGAGTACGGGGACCTCGACGGCGACCGCGACTTCGACGCCTGGATGGTCAACTGGAACGGCAACCTGGACATGATCCTGCGTAACGACGACGCGGTGGCCGGCGGTGTCGCCTTCCACGAGGCCACGACCCTGATCAAGGACGACCCGAACAAGAACGAGCACGGGGCCGACTTCCTCGACTACGACGGGGACGGCGATCTGGACGCCGCCATGGCCAACTTCTCGGGCACCAATTGGCTGTACCAGGGCGCACTGGCGCAGGGCTTCGACCCGATCACGCAGGGTCTCTACCACCGCACGGGCATCGCCGGGGGTCAATCGCCTGCACCCGAGATGCCCACCGGCAACCCGGCCGCGTTGTCGACGCTGGACGTGGACACGGGCGACATCGACAACGACGGCGACGACGACATCCTGGTCGCCAACGACGGCAACCAGCAGAACTACCTCTACCGCAACGTCCTCGGCATCCAGGATGCGCACGCGCCGACATTCCTCGCCGTGACGCAGCAGGCGGACTTGGCCGTCGCCGCGCCAGCCGTAATCCATGCCGCCCTGCGCGACAACCACGCCTGGTACGTCATCGCGCGTCACGACACGCGCCTGGTGTGGTCGGTCGACGGCGGGCTCGAGACGACGGTGGCGATGTTCAGCCAGGGCGGGCAGCAGTTCCGCGGGGTGATCCCGGCCGTGACCGGGCTGATCGACTACCGCGTCGAGTGCACGGACCGCGCGGGCAACACGGGCGTGTCGGGGACGTTCACGTACGTCGCGGGGGCGCCGTCGCCGTGGACCGACCTTGGCTTCGCGCTGTCCGGCGCAGGCGGCGCGCCGGTGCTCAGCGGTACGGGCACGCTCGTCGGCGGGTCGCCCGGCTCGCTCGACCTGGCCGGCGCG
>VFMC01000114.1 GCA_006515795.1 Acidimicrobiaceae bacterium
TTGCCGACACCCAGCACTACCGCCTGGTGGAAGCCAGCCGCTCGTACCAGTCGGCACTGATCGTGCTCAGCGAGGAGCAACACCCGGAACGGTTCGCGCTGGCCAACATGAACAACGCGATCGCGATCCTCGCGATGCCGATGACCCAGGCATCGGACCAGGTTCGCCTCGGCGTGGCCGTGCAGTCGTTACGCGCGGCACTCCGCGTGTATCGCCCCCAGACCCATGCCTACGAGTGGTCCAGCTCGCAGATGAACCTCGCCAACGCGTTGCAGTACCTTCCCTCCAAGCATCGCGAAGAGAACCTGCAGGAGGCAGTCGAGCTGTACGAGGAGGTGCTGGCGTTCCGGTCGCCGCGCAGCGACCCGACGGGTTACGGCCGGGTGCTGGCGAACCAGGCGAACGCGCTGGCCCACCTCGCCGTGTTCGAGCACGCGGAGGCCAAGTACCGTGAGGCCCGCGAGTTGTTCGTGCGAGCCGGTGACGCCGATGCAGTGGAAGTGATCGACCGCCAGCTCGTGCAGATCGAGGAGCAGAGAGGGAGCAGGTCGTGACCACCACCGAACCCACGACGACCACGACCGGGACGACCACGACCGGTTCGGCGCCGACGTTCGAAGGGCGCGCTGCTCGCATCGATGCCGCCCAACGGGCCGTCGCCCGACTGGACGCGGACCCGCGAACTGCGGCCGACGAACTGATCGCGGCCTTCGAGGCGCACCACGCGGCCGTGCTGCTGTCGTTGGTCAGCCGACTGCGCGCCGACGATCGCGGTCGCGAGCTGCTCTACGAGGCTGTCGACGACCCGGAGGTCTATGCGGCACTGGTGAAGGCAGGGATCGTGAAGCCGAGCCTGGCCATGCGCGCCATGCAGGTGCTCGACGGTGTCCGCCCGTACCTCACCAGCCATGGCGGCGACGTCGAGCTGGTGCGTATCGACCAGGGAATCGCATACGTGCGGCTGCTCGGCGCCTGCCAGTCGTGCGGCTCGGCCACGGAGACGCTGCGCGACTCCGTCGCCGAGGCACTGCTCGAGAACCTGCCGGAGGTCACCGGCGTGGAGGAAGTGGCGCCGGACTCGGCGCCCACCTCGGCCTTCATCCCGCTGTCGTCGGTGTCGTTCGGACGGAAAGGGCAGTCAGTGACGTGACCGTCGGCGCGCCGGTGACGGAGCCGCTCCGCTGGCTCGGGGGCAGCAGCCCGTTCGGGCTGGCGCTCCCCGACG
This sequence comes from Acidimicrobiaceae bacterium, assembly GCA_006515795.1. Taxonomy (GTDB): domain Bacteria; phylum Actinomycetota; class Acidimicrobiia; order Acidimicrobiales; family Ilumatobacteraceae; genus VFMC01. Next base: position 1,226 of record VFMC01000114.1, read on the forward strand.
CGGCGCCGACGCCATCGACGATGTACGCCCCGCGTGGGGTGTGCCTCACCGACTCGGCCGTCATCGCCGCGGACACCGGCAACCACCGGCTGCTCATCTGGCAATCGCGCCTCCCCGCGGCCGATCACCACGACGCCGACGTGGTCGTGGGTCATTCTGACATGACCACCGAAGGCCCCGACCTGTTCTTCCTCCCGACCGGAGTGATCGTCGCCGACGGGCGCCTGGTGGTGGCCGACGCGTGGCATCACCGCATCCTCGTCTGGGATTCTGTGCCCACCGCGAGCGGCACCATGCCGACGGTGGTGCTCGGCCAACCCGACCTCGCCGGCGTCACGGAAGGGTGCGGCCCGCAGCAGTTCTACTGGCCCTTCGGCATCGCGATGATCGACGGTGCGTTCTGGGTGGCCGACACGGGGAACCGGCGCGTGCTCGGTTGGCTGGACGGCCTTCCGGAACCCGGCCAGCGCGCCGACGTGGTGCTCGGCCAAGCCGACCTCGTGTCGCGCGGCGAGAACCGTGACGGCCCGGTGGCGGCCAACTCGCTGCGGTGGCCGCACGCGGTTGCCGCGGTGGGCGACACACTGTTCGTCGCCGACGCGGGCAACCATCGCGTGCTCGGCTGGCGCGGCGACCGCGCCGGAGAACGCGATGCCGACATCGTCATCGGGCAGCCGGGCTTCGACACGGCAGTCGAGTTCCCGTACCGGCCGCAGGGCGCGAGGGCGTTCCGCTTCCCGTACGCGATCACCAGCTCGCCCGCAGGTTCGCTCTTCATCGCCGACACGTCGAACAACCGGATCGCGATCGTCGACGATACCGCCGCGGCCTTCGCCGCCGAGCCGGTGGGCGGATCGTTCGACCGCGTCCTGGGCCAGCCTGACACCGATGCCAACGGCGAGAACCGTTGGGACCGCGTGGAGCACGATTCGCTGTGCTGGCCGTACGGGCTCTCGTACCACAGCGGTCGGTTGGCGATCGCCGATTCGGGCAACAACCGGATCACCGTCTGGAGCGTCGAGCGGTGATCGCCGCACCCGCCGCCCGCGTCGATGGCGTCGAACGCCGGCGCCTGCTCGTGACGGGTGTGGTGCAGGGCGTCGGCTTCCGCCCCTTCGTGCATCGGTTGTCCGCAGAGCTCGGGCTCGCCGGCTTCGTGGGCAACGATGCTGCGGGCGTGTTCATCGAGGTCGAGGGTGATGTGGTGGTGCTCGTAGAGTTCGCCGGCCGGCTCTGCCGCGACGCCCCACCGTTGGCGCGCGTCGAGTCGGTGTCGCAGGCAGCGATGCCGCTCACCGGTGCGAGCGGTTTCGTCATCGTCGAGTCATCGGTGGGTGGCGGCGCACGCACACTGGTACCGCCCGACGTCGCCACGTGCGACGAGTGCATGGCCGAGGTGCTCGACCCCGCCCACCGCCGGTTCCGGTACCCGTTCACGAACTGCACCAACTGCGGCCCGCGCTTCACCATCATCAGCGACCTGCCCTACGACCGGCCGGCCACCACGATGGCGGGCTTCACCATGTGCCCGGCCTGCATGGCCGAGTACCACGACCCCGCCGACCGTCGCTACCACGCACAGCCCAACGCGTGCCCGGAATGTGGGCCGCGCCTGCGGTTCGAGGTGGGCCACGAGATCGTGGAAGGCACCGACGCGGTGCTCGCGGCCGCACATGAGACATTCGCTGCCGGGGGCATCGTGGCGGTGAAGGGCATCGGTGGCTATCACCTCGCGTGCGACGCCGGCTCCGACACAGCGCTGCGTGCGTTGCGCGAGCGCAAGGGCCGATCCGACAAGCCGTTCGCGTTGATGGTGCCGAACCTTGCCGCCGCCCATGAGTTGGCGGAGATCAGCGAGGAAAGTGCCGCCGCACTCGTGTCGACGGCGCGCCCGATCGTGTTGCTGCGCCGTCGCCCTGGTGCGCCGGTGTCGGCGTTGGTCGCTCCCGGCAACCCGCTGCTGGGTGTGCTGCTGCCCTACACGCCGCTACACCACCTGCTGTTCGCCTCCGTGCCCGGTGCCGACGACGCCACGGCGCCGTGGGCGCTGGTGCTCACCTCCGGCAACCTGTCCAACGAGCCGATCTGCACCGACGACGCGGAGGCACGCACACGACTGACGGACCAGGCCGATGCGTTCCTCACTCACGACCGGCCGATCTACGTGCCGTGCGACGACTCGGTGATCCGCATCGTCGACGGCCACGTCCAGCCCATCCGCAGATCGCGTGGCTACACGCCGTTGCCGGTCGCCCTGCCCGTGGATGTCGCGCCCACGCTCGCTGTCGGCGGCGAACTGAAGAACACATGTTGCATCGCGAGCGGACGTCGAGCGTGGGTCAGCCAGCACATCGGAGACATGGAGAACCTGGAGACGTTGCACGCCTTCGAACGCACTGTCGACGGGTTCCAGCGAATGTACGCCGTGCAGCCGACGGTGATCGCTGCGGACGGGCATCCCGGGTACCTCACCCGTCGCTGGGCCATGGATCACTGCGGCGATCGAAGGCTGGTGGAGGTGCAACACCACCACGCCCACGTCGCGTCCGTGATGGCCGAACGCGGCCTCGACGGCACCTCGCCCGTGATCGGCATCGCCTTCGATGGCACTGGCTACGGCATCGGCGACGACGGCGCGCCGGAGATCTGGGGCGGCGAGGTGCTCGTCGCCGACTATGCCGGATTCGTCCGCGCCGGGCATCTACGCCCGTTGCCGCTCCCCGGTGGCGATGGTGCGGTGCGCAACCCGTGCCGGATCGCGGTCGCGTACCTCGCCGCGCTCGGCATCGGCGCCGACCCGTCGCTGCCGGCCGTCGCTGCCTGCGACGACGTGGAGCTGGCGGTGGTGCGTCGGCAGGTGGAACGCAACCTCGGGTGCGTGCCCACCACCAGCATGGGCCGCCTGTTCGATGCCGTCGCCTCGCTGCTGGGTGTTCGGCACCGCATCTCCTACGAAGCGCAGGCCGCGATCGAGTTGGAGGTGCTGGCCGAAGGTGGCGCTGTCGATCCTGCCGCATTGCCCTGGTCGTTCGGGCTCGACGCCGCTGGGATCATCGACCCCGCCCCTGTGCTGCAGGGCATCGTCGACGCTGTCACCGATGGCACTCACCTTGCCGACATCGCACTCGCGTTCCACCACGCGGTCGCCGCCGCCGTGCCGGCGGTGTCGCGTCAGGTCGCCACCCTCCACGGCGCGCTGCCGGTGGCGCTCACGGGGGGCGTGTTCCAGAACGCGCTGCTGACACGGCTCACCCGTGCGGCGCTGGAAGCAGAAGGGTTCGAGGTGCTGACCCACCGCCTCGTGCCGCCCAACGACGGTGGGTTGTCGCTCGGCCAGGCGGTCATCGCCGGCTACGGAAGGAGCTAGTCATGTGCCTCGGTGTACCCGGCAAGGTGTTGGAGGTCAGGTCCGAACAAGGAACGCGAATGGCCACCGTCGACTTCGGTGGAGTCACGAAGACCGTCTGCCTCGCGTACGTGCCCGAGGTGCAGGAGGGCGACTACACCATCGTCCATGCCGGCTTCGCGATCACTCGGCTCGACGAAGCGTCGGCTCTGGAGACGTTGCGGATGTTCACCGAGCTGGGCATGCTCGACGAACTGGGTGAAGCCGACGCCGGCGTGCCGGGAGGGGCCACGTGAAGTACCTCGACGAGTTCAACGATCCGGCCCTCGCCCGTCTGCTGTTCGAGCAGATCGATGCGGCGGCGACGAAGTCGTGGGCGATCATGGAGGTCTGCGGCGGGCAGACGCATTCCATCATCCGCAACGGCATCGACCAGTTGCTCACCGATCGGGTGGAGCTGATCCACGGGCCCGGATGCCCGGTGTGCGTCACTCCGTTGGAGATGATCGACCGAGCACTCGCGATCGCTTCTCGGCCGAACGTCTTGTTCACGTCGTTCGGCGACATGCTGCGCGTTCCGGGCAGCCGTGAGGACCTGTTCTCGGTGAAGGCGAAGGGTGGCGACGTGCGCGTCGTCTACTCGCCGCTGGATGCCGTGAACCTGGCCCAGGAGCATCCCGACAAGGAGGTCGTCTTCTTCGGTGTCGGTTTCGAGACCACAGCGCCTGCCAATGCGATGGCCGTGTTCCAGGCGCGTGACCGTGGCCTGCGGAACTTCTCGATGCTGGTCAGTCATGTGCTCGTGCCGCCCGCGATCGAGGCGCTGATGACCTCGCCGACCTCGCGGGTGCAGGGCTTCCTCGCGGCCGGCCATGTGTGCACCGTGATGGGCACGCGGCAGTACGAGCCGCTGGCGCAGCAGTATCGGGTGCCGATCGTGGTCACCGGCTTCGAACCGCTCGACGTGCTCGACGGCATCCGCCGGTGCGTGCTGCAGCTGGAGTCCGGCCGTGCGGAAGTGGAGAACGCCTACCCGCGTGCTGTTCGTGCCGAGGGCAACCTGCCGGCGCAGGAGATGCTTGCCAAGGTGTTCGAGACCTGCGATCGACCGTGGCGCGGGATCGGGATGATCCCGATGAGCGGCTGGCGGCTGGCGCCCGAGTTCGCCGCCTTCGACGCCGAACGCCGCTTCGACGTCGGCGAGCTGTCGGTGAGCGAGCCCGAAGCCCGAACGCTGCCGCGCGGGCGAAGTGCTGCAGGGCATACTCAAGCCGGACCAGTGCGAGTGCTTCGGCAAGGAGTGCACCCCTCGCACACCGATGGGCGCGACGATGGTCTCCAGCGAGGGCGCCTGTGCCGCCTACTTCCAGTACCGCCGGCTCGATCCGCCGGTGGCGGTGCATCGTGGCTGAGGCCCCCACCACACCGGCGGTCGACATCGAGGGCTGGTCGTGCCCGCTGCCGCTTCGGCACCAGGACCGCATCGTGATGGGTCATGGTGGAGGGGGACAGTTGTCGGCCGAACTGGTGCAACACCTGTTCCTGCCGTCATTCGGCGAGGCTGCTCGAACTGCAACACCCACGGACGCACACGTGCTGACTCTCGGCAACGGTGTGCGGCTCGCGTTCTCCACCGACACCTATGTCGTTCGCCCGCTGTTCTTCCCAGGTGGCAACATCGGCGAGCTCGCCGTCTACGGCACCGTCAACGATCTCGCGATGAGCGGGGCGCAGCCACTCGCGTTGTCCACTGGCTTCGTGCTCGAGGAGGGTCTGGAGATGGATGTGCTCGGGCGCATCGCCGCGGCGATGGGCGCCGCCGCGCTGAAGGCTGGCCTGCAGCTGGTCACCGGCGACACGAAGGTCGTCGAGCACGGCCACGGCGACGGGGTGTACATCAACACCGCCGGCATCGGCGTGCTGCCGGCCGGCGCCGACATCAGGCCCGACCGGGCCCGTCCCGGTGACGTGGTGATCGTCTCCGGTGAGATCGGCCTGCACGGCATCGCCGTGCTCAGCCTGCGCGAGGGCCTGGAGTTCGGCACCGAACTGCGCTCCGACACCGCTCCGCTCAACCACCTCGTGGCGGCGATGCTCGCCGCCTGCCCCGACATCCACGCGCTGCGCGACCCCACGCGCGGCGGACTGGCCGCATCACTCTGCGAGATCGCCGAGACAGCGCAGGTCGGCATCGAGTTCGACGAACGATCGCTGCCGGTGCCTGAAGCGGTGCGCGCAGCCTGTGGCTTCCTGGGGCTCGACCCGATCCATGTCGCGAACGAAGGCAAGCTCGTCGCCATCGTCGCGCCCGACCACGCCGAGGCCGTCCTGGCCGCGATGAGAGCCACGGACGTCGGTGGCAGCGCCGCCATCATCGGTCGGGTCGTGGAGGAGAACGGCGGCGTGGTCGTAGCCCGCACGGGCCTCGGCTCGACCAGAATCGTCGATCGCCCACTCGGCGAACAGCTCCCCAGAATCTGCTGACGGCACGGAACCGGTTCGGGCGGAGGTCGGCGCGGCGGAGTTGGGTGAGCATGGCGACGACGAGGAGTGCGGTCCAGCGGCGAATCGATCAACAACGACCGGCGCCTACGCCGCATCATCGAGCAGATGCGCGCCGTCGAAGCCAAAGCTGCCGAGATCCACCTCACCCAGACAGGCCCCAAGGTTTACCTGCAAGCTCAGACAGTGAGCGACTTCTGCCGGTCGAGCCAGCCGAGCAGCAACGCGATCGCCCGCGGATCGTGACGCAACCGGTGCCCGGCGCCGGTGATCACCCGCAGCTCGGCGCTGCCGTGGGCATCGGCGAGCCGCCGGGCGTCGACCGTGGGCACGCTCTCGTCGTCGTCGCCGTGCATCACGAGCAACGGCCGTGGCGCGAACCGCCTGGCCGCGTCGACAGGGCGGAAACGACGCAACTCCCGCGCCCACTCGTCGTATGCCTTCGGGTACCCGGGCGTGCGCACGGCGCCGATCTCGCGAGCGTGTTCGAGGAACCGACGCGGCTGAGCGGCCCAGTCGTCGAAGTCGGCGCGCGGGCTGAGCAGCGCCGCACCTCTGATCCGCGGATCGTCGGCGCCGACGCACGTGGCGATCGATCCGCCGGTGTTGGTGCCGACGAGCCAGATCCCCATCGGGCTCGCCTCGGCGATGAGGTGATCGATCGCGGCGCGGAGGTCGTCGACCCAGCCCTGCAGCGAGAAGTCGCCCTCGCTGGTACCGCAGCCAC
>VFMC01000522.1 GCA_006515795.1 Acidimicrobiaceae bacterium
ACACCGGGGCGCTGACGGCGGCGAGCTTGCGATTGCTGGGTAATGGCGCGGCGACGCTGAACAGCGCGGGCAACGACGTGGAGACGTTCGCGGCGAACCGCGCCGGCGTGGTGTCGTTCCGGGACGCGGACGACCTGGCGGTGGGCACGGTCCTCGGGACGGTCGGGGTGGTGACGGCCGGGAGCAACGCGGCGTTGCAGGCGGGCACGACGCTCGTGATCGACGATGACGTCAACGTGGGCGCCGGGAGCCTGACGCTCGACGCGGGTGTCGCGGTGACGCAGGTCGCGGGGGACACGGTCACGGGGGCCGGGCTGGAGCTCCTGGGCGCGGGAGACGTCACGCTGACGGACGCGGGCAACGAGATCGCGACGCTGGCCGGCAACACCACGGGGAACGTGCGGTTCAACGACGGGACCGGGTTCGACATCGGGACGGTGGGCACGGTCGGTCTGACGACGACGGGCGACATCCAGCTCACGTCCGCGGGTGCGATCACGCAGTCCCAGCTGCTCGCGGCGGCGGGGCTGGAGCTGCTGGGCGCCGGCGGGGCGACGCTGTCGAACGCGGGGAACGCAGTGACGACGCTGGCCATCGACAAGGGCGGCGCGGCGGTGAGCTACCGCGACTCGGACGCGCTGACCGTGGGCACCGTGAACACGGTGGGGCTCCGGACGACGGGCGGGAGCGTGACCTTGCAGACGGCCGGCGCACTGCTGGTGGACGACGACATCGACCTGGGCGCGGGAAACCTGACGCTGAACGTGGTGGGAGGGATCACGCAGGGTCCGGGCAAGACGATCGCGGCGGCGGGCCTGGAGCTGCTGGGCACGGGAGCGACGACGCTGACCGATGCCGGAAACGACATCGACAACCTGGCGGCGAGCCGCGCCGGAGTGCTGTCGTACGCCGACGCGGACGAGGTGCGGGTGAGCACGGTCAACGGGACGTCAGGGATCGTGAGCGGCGGGAACGACGTGACGCTGACCTCGCGGGGTACGGCCGGCGACATCATCTTCGACGATCTGGTGAACGTGGGAGCCGGGACGGGGACGTTCGTGGCGGGCCGTGACATCCGCTCCGTACAGGGTGCGGCGGTGGACGTGGCGGCGGCGAGCGCGAGCTTGCAGGCCGGCGCGGACAGCAGCGCGACCGGCACCATCGGGGTGACCGGCGGCGACAGCGTCGAGACGAGCGTGACGGGCACGCTGGCGTTGAGCACGGACACGGCGGGCGCGAGCGCGATCGTGGTGGACAACGGCGCGTCCGCGACGCTGACGGACCTGGTCATCACGCTCGCGGACACGAGCGCGGGCGTGAGCGTGGTGGCGAACACCGGCGACACGGTGACGATGGCGGCGGGGT
>VFMC01000523.1 GCA_006515795.1 Acidimicrobiaceae bacterium
AGACTGACGACGAGGTTCCCGGTCGCCTCGTTCACCGCCAGCGGGCCGCGCTGCCACACAGGCCACGACGAGCGCACCCCAAAGCCCGGCACCCGCACCGTGAACGACCGTGCCGCTCCCCAGTCCGAGTTCGGGTAACCGAAGGTGATCGAGAGGTCGGACGCAAGGGCGCACCAGTAGTAGACGCCCCCGTCGGCGAGCTTGTCCTCCGGCAGCCGCCACGTCGCCGTGTTCCCGACCCCCGCCAGGAACACCGTCCCGATCCTCGGCGACAGCGCCAAAGCGGCGCCGTTCGCGCAATCCGCCGTCGTCGTGACCTTGAACTCGACCCCCACGGGATCCGTCTCCGGATCCGTGCCGTCGCTTTCAGCACCGGCGTCGGCGACGTGATCACGGTCGGCGCCCCCGAGGTGCCAAGCGGCGAGACGAGAGCAGCCGCAGGCAGGTTCGTCGCCCACATCTCGAACTCGACGAAGTTCGAACTCGAGGCGCCGCGGTTATCGACCGCCTCGATGTGCACCCGCACATGCCCCGTGAACGGCGAGTCCATGTACAAAGCCGGATACGTGTTCGCCCCGATGTTCAGGAACGCCTTCTGCGACAACAAGGTCGAGGTGCCGAACGCATACACCGACACCGTCACCGTCCCCGAATCGCCATCCGCGTCGTTGTACTGCGCATAAATGCCGCCCCCGTTCGGCGCCGTGACCCCACCAACCGGGCCGAAAGGAGCAACGAAATAGGGCGGGTTGTTCGGCGGCGGCGGCGGCGCCGTCACCAACACCCCATTCGAACGCGAACTGACCCCGTGATAGCCGTTCGGGCCCGTGTACTCGTACGTCACCTGGTCCTGCATGACGCCGCCGATGTCGCCCGAACCCGTGTTGTAGGGGTTGTTCGCCGTACCGTTATCGACAACGAGGGCGCTGCTCCGAAACCAGGCATACCTGAACTGCCAGCCCGGGCACGTGCCCACAGAGGGATCCCAGGATCCTTGAGAACTGAGGAACAGTTGGCCGCCCGCCTCGATCGAGCCGGCAGGGCTGATCGTCGGCGCGCTCGTGTTTATCGGGGTGTCCCAGCACGTCAGCGCCAACGTCGAGAACCCCGCCGCGAACACAAACGGCTCCGACCGCGCCGACACCGAGCCAGCATCGTTCAACGCAGTCACCTCCACCACCACCGACCCCGCCTTCGCATCCGCAGCCGTCGACGAATACGCCTGCACTGTGGCGCCGAAAATCGGAGCGCAGCTCCCGCCAGCCTTGTCGCATTGGAACCACTGATACGACAGCCCAAACGGCGGCGTCCCAAACCACAAGTCCGCCACCGCAATCAACACACCCGCCCGATCCGGCCGGCCGA
>VFMC01000524.1 GCA_006515795.1 Acidimicrobiaceae bacterium
ATGCCCACCTCGACGCGCGCCGTGTCGCCGTAGTGACGCACCCGCAGCAGGCCGAAGCCGAGGCGGCGCAAGGCTGCTTCGGCCCGGTCGATCTGGCTGAGCAATCCGACCGACACCTCGGTGCCGTAGGGAATTCGGCTGGCCAGGCATGCTGCAGCGGGCTTGTCCCAGGTGCGCAGGCCCAACTGCAGTGATGCCTCGCGGATCATCGCCTTGGTGAAACCGGCGTTGACGAGGGGGAAGGTTGCGCCCCGGTCGGCTGCCGCACGCTGCCCAGGACGGTGCTCACCGAGATCGTCGATGTTCACCCCGAGGACGACGGTGGCTCCCTCGGCTGCGGCGATCGGCGCGAGCACATCCATCAGCTCGGCCTTGCAGTGATGGCATCGATCCGGGTCGTTGATCCGATATGCCGCGCGCTCCATCTCGCTGGTGGTGATCGGCGTCCATCGCAGGCCCCACTCGGTGGCGAGGGCACGACAATCTGCCTCTTCGTCGCCGGCGAGCGATGGGGAGATGGCCGTGACCGCGTGTGCTGCGTCGCCCAAGACGTCGCGGGCGATCGCGGCAAGGAAGGCCGAATCGGCCCCGCCGCTGAACGCCACCACCACACTGCCGAGACCACGGAGCTCGTCGCGCAATGCAACGAGGCAGGTGGAGGCAGGTGCGGAGCCGGTCGACACGGCGACACGCTACCTGCCGACGGTCACGACCGAATCAGGAGCTGGTGCTGCTCGGGATGGGCCAGCGCGGTTCCGTTGCAACCGCGGCGCCTGAGTCCACGAAGGGCCGTGTCGGCGCGAGCGAACAGTTCGCCACGCTCGGTGCTGCCCGGTTCCGAGACGGCGATGCCGACCGACACCGGCCGTCCGGCGCGCTCGGCCGCTCGGCGAATCCGCTCGGCGATGCGCAGCGCGTCGCCCTCGTCGCGCACCGGCACGACGACCGCGAACTCACCGTCACCCGTCTGGAACAGGCAATCGTTCATTCGCAGTGCGGCCTGCATCGCGGCCTGCATCGCGGCGGCGACGGTGGACCGCTCGGCACCGGCCTCGTCGCCGGATTCGTGGTTCGCCTGAGACACGTCGTCGGTGTCGATCGACAGCACCGCGTGGCGAGCTCGACCCGCTGCCAACTCGTCGACCCTGGCGCAGAACGCAGCATCGTTCCGTGCCTGTCCGTTCCGTGCCTGCTCACCGACCGCCCGCTCGCTCACGAAGGGTGTATCGGCACGGCCGGCGCGTACATGAGCAGGTCGGCAGCCGATGCCACGACGATGCCGCGGACCCGGTACTACGACCAAGGTTCACTGGTTGCCCGACTGAGGAGACGTGCACGCTGGATTCGTGTACGTCTCCTCAG
>VFMC01000525.1 GCA_006515795.1 Acidimicrobiaceae bacterium
GGCTCGGGCTGTCGACCGTGTTCGGCATCGTCCAGCAGAGCCAGGGGTTCATTTGGGTCTACAGCGAGGTCGGCCAGGGGACGACCTTCAAGATCTACCTGCCACAGATGGCCGAGGCGGTGAGCCCCGATCGGCCTGCGCCCACGGCGGCGTCCAGTGCCGGCACTGAAACCATTCTCCTCGTGGATGACGATGAGGCACTCCGGGCAATGGCCACGCGGTTTCTCGAACCCGCCGGCTACACCGTGCTGAGCGCGGCGTCGGGCGACGAGGCGCTACGCCTGCTCGACCGTTATCAGGGGGCGGTGCACCTGCTGCTGAGCGACGTGGTAATGCCCGGCATCGACGGACGACGCCTCGCCGAACAGCTCGGGATGACGCGTCCGCAGATGAGGGTGCTCTACATGTCGGGCTACACCAACGACACCGTCGTGCGACACGGGGTGTTGGACGGGCAGGTGTCCTACCTCGAAAAGCCATTCTCGGCAGCTGCTTTGTGCCGGAAGGTCCGGACGACGCTGGATTCCGAGGCGTGAAGACGGCCTTCGACGCGTGGCCTAGGGCGTGCTGATCCGATAGAGGTAGCGATAACCGCGGAGAAAGATCTCATTACCGACCAGCGCCGGAGATGCATCGAAGCCGTCCTCCAGCGTGTTCTCCGCAAGCACTTCGAGCGTCGGCCCGTGCTTCAGCACCACGGTCACGCCGTCGCGGCCGGTGATGTAGACCCGGCCGTCGGCACCGACGGGCGACGCGAACACTTCCGGTGTCTTGGCGAGGCGTTGGACCTGGTAGTGGGGCTTTCCCGAGACGGCGTCGAACGCCGACAGCAGGCCGTTGTTGGTCTTCAGGAAGTAGAGGATGTTGTCGTACAGCAGCGGCGACGGCACGTACGGCGTGTCGCGATCGAGCTGCCAGGCGATGGCGCCGGTCGTCGTGATGTCGCCCCGGGCGTCGGCCAGCTTGATGGCCTTCAGGTTGTTGCCACGAAAGCCGCTCATGACGAACACCATGCCGTGTCCGAAGACCGGCGACGGGATGACGTTCATGGTCGTGCCCGGGCCTTCCCACACGACCTTGCCGGTGTCGAGGTCGTAGCTGCGCACGCGATTCATGGCATTGACGATCACCTGCTTGCGCCCGTTGTGGTCGACGACGAGTGGCGTCGCCCAGGTATCCATCTCGGGATGATCGACGCGCCACAGTTGCTTGCCGGTGCTCTTGTCCAGAGCAATCACGTACGACGGCTGATCGAGATGATCCCAAACGACGACCAGGGTATTGCCGGCGAGGACCGGTGTCGATCCCTCGCCGAACTGGTTGCGCATCTTCTTGTCGCCGAAGTCGGCCTGCCAGAT
>VFMC01000115.1:0-5748 GCA_006515795.1 Acidimicrobiaceae bacterium
CCGGTCGATCACGTGGCGTTGGACGCGGGTACCCGTTAGTCGATCGACGATGCGGCCGAGCAAGGCGTAGCCGAGGTTCGAGTACTCGAAGGCGGTGCCGGTGTCGACCGCGAAAGCCGCACCGGCAACGAGGAGTGCCTCGAGCGCGGCTGCGTCGATGTCGAGATGCCGGTCGGCCCACGCGTCGTCGCTGGCCATGCCGGCGGCCATCGACAGCAGGTGCCGAACCGTGATCGGCGCGGCATCGGTGGTTGGCCCGACAACCGAAGCGAGCTCAGGGGCCAATTCGGTCAGGTGATCGTCGAGTGTCAACAGCCCCTCGTCGCGGAGGGCGAGCACCGTCGCCGCGGTGAAGCTCTTGGTCATCGACGCGATGCGATACACGGTGTGCCGTGACGGCGATCGCCCATCGGCGAGACGGCCGTGTGCTTCGGCCGCAACCACGTGCCCATCGATGGCGACTGCCCACGAGATTGTGGGGCAGTGGTGCTCGCGGGCGGTCGCGGCGATCAGCTCGCCCACCCGGTCGAGCGCGGATTCCAGAGTCACAGGGCTCCCACGATGGCTTCGAACAGGTCGTCGTAGGTGTCGGTCGCGGGGAACTCGGGGAACTCGGCGACGATTGCGGCGGGTGCGTGGAACCAGAAACCGGCGTCGGCGGCGCCGAGCATCGCCGCGTCGTTGTAGGAGTCGCCCGCCGACACGACCCTGTACCGCAGGCTCTTGAACGCGTTGACGGCATGTCGCTTCTGATCCGGCATGCGCAGTCGGTAGTCGACTACTCGGTCGTCGGCGACGACGAGCCGGTGGCACAGGATCGTCGGCATGCCGAGCTGGCGCATCAGCGGCGCACCGAACTGCTCGAACGTGTCCGACAGGATCACCACCTGCGTACGGTCGCGCAGCGCATCGAGGAACTCGCAGGCCCCGACCATCGGTTTGAGGCCGCCGATCACATCGGCGATCGTGCTCATCGTCAATCCGTGCTCGCCGAGGATCGCCAGCCGCCCACGCATCAACGCGTCGTAGTCGGGTTCGTCGCGGGTGGTGCGGCTCAACGCCTCGATGCCGGTTCGCTCGGCGACGGCGATCCAGATCTCCGGTACGAGCACGCCCTCCAGGTCGAGTGTCACGATGGTCTGCGGCGGTGAAGGGTGCGATGTCACGGCGCACATTGTTCCCGACCCGATGATCGAGCCGGAAACCCGCCGGGAACGGGTTGGGTCGGGCCGGGCTCGGGCCAGACTCGGGCCATGGGATTCGCACAGCAGTCGGGCCCGCCGGCCTCACCGAAGCAGATGGCCTACCTCAAGGCGCTCCTCGTCAAGGCCGGCCACGACGACTTCCGCACCGCACGCCACGAGTACGGCCTCACCCAGCGACAAGGCGGCGGAAAGTTCACCTCCAAGGAGGCATCGGCGCTCATCGATCGGCTGAACGGGATCGAACCGCCCGAGCCTCCGGTGCAGGTCGGACGCTCGGCCGAGCCGGTCGATCGCGCCGATCGCGCCGATGAGCTGACCGGCACTCGTGGCGAACTGCTGCGCGGCATGCCCGCCAGCCTGATCGCCGCCGAGCTCGAGCGGCGCGGCTGGAACGTGACGCCACCGGCCTGAACCCGCCCCCCCAACCCCAACTTTGTCGGTCCGAACACGCTGAACCGGTCGAGACCGACAAAGTTGGGCCCAGACGCCCGGCCGCCGACCCCGCCGATTTCGGAAAGTAGCTAGCCTGCGGAGACCACGGCACACCGAGGGGGACCAATGCCGCAGAGCACCATGCAGGACGACTATCCGCTCACCATCGCGCCGATCCTCGCCCACGGGCGACAGTTGCACGCCAACAGCAAGGTGATCACTTGCACCGCCGATGGCTACCACGAGGCGACCTTCGCCCAAGTGGCCGATCGCGCCGACAAGCTCGCTGCGGTGCTCACATCACTCGGCGTGCAGCCCGGCGACCGGGTCGGCACGTTCATGTGGAACAACCAGACCCACCTCGAGGCGTACCTCGCCATCCCGTGCATGGGCGCCGTGTTGCACACCCTCAACATCCGCCTGTTCCCCGAGCAGCTGAGCTACGTGATCAACCATGCCGAGGACAAGGTGATCATCGTCGACGCCTCTATCGCTCCGCTGCTGGCACGGGTTCGCGATCAGCTCACCACGGTCGAGCACATCATCGTCAAGGGAACAGGCGACACGTCCGGGCTCGGCGAGGGCCTGCTCGACTACGACGCGCTCATCGAAGCAGCCCCCAGCGGGTTCCAGTACCCGGAGGTAGACGAACGTTCCGGGATGGCGATGTGCTACACGAGCGGCACCACCGGCAACCCCAAAGGCGTGATGTACAGCCATCGCAGCACGTACATGCACTCGATCATGGTCACGTCCACGGCGAACGTAGCCTTGAGCGAGCACGACACGATGCTCGTCATCGTGCCCATGTTCCATGCCAATGCCTGGGGCGTTCCCTACGCGGCGTGGATGATCGGCGCCGACCTCGTGTTCCCGCAGCAGTTCCTGCAGGCGGCACCGCTGTCGAAGATCATCGCCGACACCCGACCGACCCTCACCGGTGCGGTGCCGACTGTGCTCAACGATCTGCTCAACAACGCGCCCGACACCGACATGTCGTCGTTCCGGCTGGTGATGTGCGGCGGCTCGGCAGTGCCACGTGGACTCATCCAGGGGTACCTCGATCGCTTCGGGGTGCCGATCGTGCAGGGATGGGGCATGACCGAGACCAGCCCGGTGTGTGCGATCGGTCATCCGCCGAAGGACATGCAGGGTCTCGACGAGGTGTCGTGGCGCACGCGCACCGGGCGGATCATTCCCGGCGTCGAGTTGCGGATCACCGACGATGCCGGAGATGTGGTGCCATGGGATGGCGAGTCGCTCGGCGAGATCGAGGTGCGCGGCTCGTGGATCACCGGCTCGTACTACAACGTCGACGATCCCGAGAAGTTCCACGACGGGTGGCTGCGCACCGGCGATGTCGCCTCGGTGTCTCCGAACGGCTACGTGATGATCAGCGACCGGGCCAAGGACGTGATCAAGAGCGGCGGCGAATGGGTGTCGTCGGTCGACCTGGAGAACACGTTGATGGGGCATCCCGACGTGCTCGAGGCGGCCGTCATCGGAGTTCCCGATCCACGTTGGGATGAGCGGCCGATGGCGTGCGTGGTGCTGAGGGCCGAGTCCAACGTCACCGCCGAAGAGCTGCGCTCGTGGTTGTCGGAGCGCACCCCGAAGTTCTGGCTGCCGGAACGGTGGAGCTTCATCACCGAGGTGCCGAAGACCAGCGTGGGGAAGTTCGACAAGAAGGTGCTACGGGCCCGCCACACGGCCGGCGAGCTAGAGGTCGAGCTCATCGCCTGACGATCACGGCGTGGGGAACGCGGCGCCGAGCCGTGGCTCCTCGCGGGCTCGCAGCGCGGCGTTCACGCGTTGGCGTTCGAGCACCTGATCGAGCGTCTTCGCCGCCTGGGGGATCGGGTGTTCGGAGAAAAAGCTCTGCACGTCGGCGACGACATCGGGCCGGGTGAGCAGCTTCACCGGGTCGATCATGCGCACGATGGTGTTGTTGGGGAACCGCTTGTTGGTGAGGTCCCATTGGCGTCGAACGAACTCCCATGCCGCTGGTCCGTGGTAGCGGTTGGCGATGCATCGGCCGAGCAGGAAAGGCGCGTTCTGCGTCTTCACCTCACCGCTCATCGCCAGCTCGCAGGTTCGTTCGATCAACGCTGCGGTGGGGAACTCGGCCAGCGAGAAAAGGTACCGGAGCTGCTCCTGGGGGGTTGCGGCAGCGCGGAAGCGACCCAGGAACTGCTCGTAGTCGGCCTCGTCGCCGATTGCCGCGACCACTCCGGTGGCCGCCGACACCAGTTCGGGATCGACGCCGTCGGGACTCCCCTCGATCTCTCGGCAGCGTGCTTGGGCCGCGGTGTCGTCGCCGAGGACGGCGAGCAAGCCCAGCAGCAACCCACGGCGCTTCGACGTGAGCTCGTCCTCGCTCGGGTCGGGAACCCACCCGAGCCGGGCGAAAGCGGGCGCCACGAGGGCCCGCACCCGGCGCTGGAACACAACGAACGCTTCGCCGTCGACGAGCCGGCCCACACCCCTCAGGCCGATGCCGATGGCCTGCCACACGGCAAGCTCACCCTCGCCGGCGAAACCCTCGATGAACGTGAGGAAGTCCTCCGCGCAGAGCCGGCCGGCGACCACCGCGTTCCACGCGTCGTCGACGAGGTTGTAACGGTCGACGATGGTGAGCGAGATGAGCGCGTCGCCCACCAGGCGCGACCGCAAGGTGTCGTCGTAGCTGACGCGCATGAAGCCGTGCCCACCCGCATTGACGACGACGACCGACTCACTCGAGGGCAGGTCGATGCGCATCTCGGCGGCGTCGAACAGCACCTTGCGCTCGGTGCCGTCGATCTGCAGGTGGAGGGGCACGACGAACAGCGTGGGATCGTCGCTGTCGCCGTAGGCGAAGCGCTGCTGATCGAGCACCAACTGGCCGCCGTCGAGCCTCGCGGTGATGAGCGGGTAGCCGGGCTGCCAGATCCAGCTGTCCATCAGTCGCCGGACCGGAGCGGAGGGGTTGACAGCTTCGATCGCGTCCCACAGGTCGCTCGTATCGGTGTTGGCGTAGGCGTGAGCGCGCAGGTAGTGCCCGACGCCGCGCCGGAACTCGGCTTCGCCGAGGTACTGCTCCAACATTCGAAGCAGCGCGCCGCCCTTCTGGTACGTGAGCACGTCGAACATGCCGTCGCACTCGGCGGGAGCTTCCACCGGGAACTCGACCGTCCGTGTGCTCGCCAACGAGTCGGTCTCGAACGCCACGCTGCGCTCGAGGCTGAACGTCGTCCACCGCTTCCAGTCGGGCCGGTACGCGTCGCAGCAGGCGATCTCCATGAACGTCGCGAACGCCTCGTTCAGCCAGATCCCGTTCCACCAGCGCATCGTCACGAGATCGCCGAACCACATGTGGGCGAGCTCGTGGGTGACGACGTCGGCGAGCACCTGCTGCTCGGCCTGCGTGCTCGTGGACGTATCGCACAGCAAGAGGTTCTCGCGGTAGGTGATGCACCCGAGGTTCTCCATCGCACCGGCGGCGAAATCGGGGAGCGCGAGCATGTCGCACTTGCCTGTCGGGTACGGGATGCCGTAGTACCGCTGGTACCACTCCAAGGCCGCCGCTCCCACGTCGAGGCCGAACGCGGTGAGGTGACCCTTGCCGGGAACGTGGATGATCCGCAGCGGGATGCTCCCGCCACCGAGCAGTGGCACATCGACCGGATCGGTGGCCTCCAGCGGGCCCACCACGAACGCCACCAGGTAGGTGCTCATCGGCATCGTCTCGGCGAAGCGCACCACTTGCTTGCCGTCGGCGCGGGTCGACCGGGCCTCCTCTGCGCCGTTCGACACCGCCAGCAGACGAGGGTCGACCACGAGGGTGATGTCGAACACCGCCTTCAAGTCGGGCTCGTCCCAACACGGGAAGGCCCGACGGCAATCGGTGGTCTGCATCTGCGTGGTGGCGATGACGTGCTCGTCGCCGGCCGCGTCGCGGAAGGTGCTGCGGTACCAACCACGCAGCTTGTCGTTGAGCGTGCCGGTGAAGGTGATGCCGACCTCGGCCCGCCCCGCGGCGAGCCCGGTCTCGATGACGAGCCGCTCGGTGGCCTCGTCGAGGTGGAACGAACTGGCCACCCCGTCTACCGCGACCGAGTGGATCGCGAGC
>VFMC01000115.1:5771-7360 GCA_006515795.1 Acidimicrobiaceae bacterium
TCGACGTCGATCGTGACCGAGCCGGTGAACGACGCCGTGCCCAGGTCGGGTTCGAGCGTCAGGGAGTATCGGGAGGGGACGACTGCGCGAGGGAGGCGATGGGGGTTGTCGGACACGGCCGCAGCGTATCCGGGGCGCCAAACGGTGCCCGTGCCCTTACCGCGCGGGGAGACCGCGAGCGGATAGCGTTGTTCGACGTGCCCGAGCCAGTGGTCTCCGATGTCGCGCCGCGCTACGAGGTGGCGCTGCGCTACGACGTGGTCGGTGTCGGAAATGCGCTGGTCGACGTGATCTCCCACGCCGACGACGGCTTCATCGATCAGCACGATCTCGTGAAGGGTTCGATGACCTTGGTCGACACCGATCGCGCCCTGCAGATCTATCGGGCGCTCGGGGGCGCAGTGGAGATGAGCGGGGGTTCCGCCGCCAACACGATGTGCGGCATCGCCAGCTTCGGAGGTCGGGCCGCCTACATCGGCAAGGTCAGCGGCGACGATCTCGGTCAGGTGTTCGGGCACGACCTGCGCGCCGTCGGCGTGCAGTTCCGGCCCGGTGGACCCGACGGCATCACCCCGACCGGCCGTTGCATCATCGTGGTCACACCCGATGCCGAACGCACGATGAACACCTACCTCGGCGTCTCGTCGCTGCTGTGCGTTGACGACATCGATGAGGCCACGGTGGCGTCCGGTGCGGTGCTGTACATGGAGGGCTACCTGTACGACCGTGACGATGCCAAGGCCGCTTTCCGCCACGCCGCGAAGATCGCTCACCGCCACGATCGCCTCGTGTCGCTCACCCTGAGCGACTCGTTCTGCGTCGACCGCCATCGCGACGACTTCCGCTCGCTGGTCACCGACGATGTCGACCTGCTGTTCGGCAACGAGCTCGAGCTCGTTTCGCTGTACGAGGTCGATTCGCTCGACGAGGCGATCGGCATGGTGCAGCGCGACTGCTCATTGGCGGTCATCACCACGGGTCCGCAGGGTTGCCTTGTCGTCACTCCCGACGGTGTGATGTCAGAACCTGCGCAGCCCGTCGAGCGCGTGCTCGACACCACGGGTGCGGGCGACCTGTTCGCGGCGGGCTTCCTGTTCGGCTACACACGCTCGATGTCGTTGAGCGAGTGCGCCCGGCTCGGCTCGATCGCCGCCGCCGAGGTCATCTCCCACGTCGGGCCCAGGCCGCTCATCGAGTTGTCCAGCCTCATCCCCTGAGGCGCTCCGCACTCATCACGCCGAACAGCACTCAGGTCCGGTCGAACACACGAGGTACACAGCGTGGTCATTCATCGCACGATCGCAGAGCGTTGGCTCGCCGCCGAGCCCGACGACGACATGCGCCGCGAGCTCGCCGACCTGCTCGCCGGCGACGACGACGTTCTCGCCGAGCGGTTCGAGGGACGCTTGCAGTTCGGTACGGCCGGACTCCGCGGCGCGGTCGGAGCGGGCCCACAGCGGATGAACCGCCTCGTCGTGCGCCAAGCCGCGGCCGGGCTCGTCGACCACCTGCTGGCCACGTCGCCCGATGCGGCATCCCGCGGCGTGCTGATCGGCTTCGACGCGCGGCGCAAGAGCGATCTGTTCGCG
>VFMC01000526.1 GCA_006515795.1 Acidimicrobiaceae bacterium
CTCGATCCAGTCCTCGTTCTGCGTCAGCGGCGCGACTCTCATCGAAAACTGCACCTTCGTGGGCGAGGTGCTGGACGGCGCGTACCACGTGCGCAACAGCATCCTGCGTGGCACGTCGGCGCCGATCGCGTCGGCGCTCGATGTCGGCTGGTCCAACGTCGAGGGCGGCTGGCCGGGCGCGGGCAACATCGACGCCGACCCGCTCTTCCTCGACGCCGCCGCGGGCGACCTGCACCTGCTGCCCGCCTCGCCGTGCCGCAACGCCGGCGAGCCGGGATCGGTGTTCGCCGCGGAAGCCGTCGACCAGGACGGCGACCCGCGCGTGCTCGAGGGTCGCGTCGACATGGGCGCCGACGAGTTCGCCGACGACTGCAACGGCAACGGGCTGCTCGACTGGCAGGAACTGCAGGCTGGTACGGGCGTTGACTGCGAGGGCGACGGCGTTCCGGACGAGTGCGAGCCCTGGCTCGACTGCAACGCCAACGGCGTGCGTGACGGCTGCGACATCGCCTCGGGCAGCTCGCTCGACTGCAACGCCAACGGGGTACCGGACGAGTGCGAGCCGTTCGCCGACTGCGACGGCAACGGTCTCATCGATTCCTGCGAGTCCGGCGACTGCAACGCCAACGGCGTGCTGGACGTGTGCGACATCTTCGCCGGCACCAGCCTCGACACCGACGCGAATGGCCTGCCGGACGAGTGCCAGCAGATCATCCGTGTCCCATCCGACCAGCCCACGATCCAGGCCGCGCTGGACGTGGCCGAGAACGGCGACACGATCCTGCTCGCGCCCGGGGTGTACGCCGGACCGGGCAATCACGACGTCGTGGTGGACAAGGATGTCCAGGTCGCGGGCGAGACGTCGGCCGCGGAGTGCATCATCGACTGCGAACGGCAGGGCCGGGCCTTCCTGGTCACGGGGCAGGCCCTCGGCTTGTTTGACCTCACCATTCGCGGCGGTTACGCGAGCGGCGGCGGCGCGGTCGACGCCGACGACGGCGCCCACCTGAATGTCGCCGACTGCGTGCTGGCAGGCAACACGGTGCCGTCCAAGGCGGGCGGGGCCATTCGGCTGAGGAGCGCCTCCGTCGCCAGCTTGAGCGGCTGCATCCTGGTCGACAACGAGGCCGCGATCGGTGGCGGCGCCCTCGGCATCCACTCCTCGCAGGTCCTGGTCACCCGCTCCACATTCCTCGGCAACGCGGCCTCACCGGGCTCGCCGTTCGGGAAGGGCGGCAGTGTGTACGTTGAAGGTGGCAGCGCCGTCGTCCTGCGCGACTCGATCCTGCGCGGCGGTGAGGCCGGCGCAGGCGACGAGATCCACGTGCAGGGTTCCTCCTCGCTGGCCGACATCGCC
>VFMC01000116.1 GCA_006515795.1 Acidimicrobiaceae bacterium
CCGCGCGCCGGATTGGGAGCGCTGCGACGAACTCGTCCAGAAGATGTGCGATTGGCTCAACGGCCCGTCGTTCTCCGGTGACGGCACGATGCGCATCCCGGTTGCGATCATCAAAGCCTCGCTCGCTCACCTCTATCTCGCGTGGATCCATCCATTCGGCGACGGGAACGGCCGAACGGCGCGTCTCTGCGAATTTCTGGTTCTTGTGACGTGTGGAGTGCCGACGAGTGCCGCCCACCTCATCTCGAACCACTGCAACAAGACCCGTGACGAGTACTACAAGCAACTGCAGTACGCAAGTGAGAGCGGCGGTGACGTCACGCGGTTCCTGTCGTACTGCTCCTCGGGCTTCGTCGAAGGGCTTGGCGAGCAGCTGAGGTGGATCTACGACAGGCAGTTCCGTCTGACTTGGCATGAGTACGTCGGGTCGCAAGTCACCGGTCGCGACCCAGACATGCGGGAGCGCCGTGCATTGATCGCCGAGGTGCTGCTCTTCTGCGAGCCGGTTGCCAAGAAGGACATACCGCGGCTCACGCCTGAACTGGCGGAGATCTACGCCGCCAGCGGACCGAAGACCCTCGCCCGCGACCTGAACGAGCTCGTCTCGATCGGACTGTTGCGAGCAGTCGATGGCCGGTATAGAGCCGACAGCGATGCGCTGATGTCGCTGCTTCCGTTGTCCGTGTCTCCCGACGGAGGAACCCGATCGACGAACCCTCCGGTAGAAGCCCGGTAGAAGTCGTGGTCGGAAGCGGGTAGGTCCCGTCAGCTCAGGCGGCGGGCTCGGCGGACGACGGCTTCGTCGATCATCGAGCCGTCGGCGGCGCGGAGCGCGCCGGCGGCGGTGGACGACCAGCGGGCCAGCACGTCGGCGGCCCAGGCGAGCTCGGCGTCGCTCGGCGTGAACGAACGGTTCACCGCCGGGCAGTGCGAGGGGTGGACGATCGCTCGACCACCGAAGCCGAGATCGGCCAGGGTCGCCGAGGAGGCGCCCAGCCCATCGAGGTCGTCGAGCTCCAGGTGCACTCCGCCGACCGGTGGATCGATGCCGGCCGCAGCCGAAGCAACCACCAGCGAGACCCGCGCGGCATCGAGCAACCCCCGCCCTGCAGGCAGCCGACCGCCGAGGTCTGCCATCAGATCGACCTCGCCGAGGTGACATCGCGACACGCGGGGATGCGCCGCGACCTGATCGAGATCGCGCAGCGCCCGAGCGGTCTCGATCAGCGGTGACAGAGCCACATCGTGGCGCACCACGTCGACGACACGATCGAGCCATGCCGTGGACTCGCACTTCGCCAGAACGATCCCATCGATGTGCGTCATCCCGTCGAGAGCCTGGAGATCGACCAGACCTTCGTCACCTGAGTTGATCCGCACCCACAGCTCGGCCGAGCCAGGGCGATCGGCCGCGATCTCGCGCACGGTCTCGCGGGCGGCGGGCTTGGACCCGTGCTTCACGGCATCTTCGAGATCGACGATCACCGCGTCGGCTGCTGACGCGAAGGCCTTGAGCAGTCGGTCGGGACGATCGCCCGGCACGTAGAGGAACGAGCGGGCGAGCGACATCACACCGCGGTGAACCGGCACGGCAGGGACAGCACGCCGTTCACGAAGTTCGAACGCACCCGCACGACCGGCCCCGACTGCTCGACCTCGATGTTGCGCCGGACGAGTTGCTCGAGCAGCAGCCTGATCTCGAGCCGGGCCAGGGGTGCGCCAAGGCAGTGATGCGGGCCGAACGCCCCGAAGGCGACGTGTTCCGGCTTCAGCGGCCGGCTGACGTCGAACGCCAGTGGCGCCGGGAACGCCGCCTCGTCGAAGTTCGCCGAGGCGTACCAGATGACGACCTTGTCGCCGGCGGCGATGTTGACGCCATGCAGCTCGGTGTCCCTGGTCGCCGTGCGACGCATGTGCAGCACAGGCGTCGCGTAGCGGATGACCTCCTCGACGGCCTGCGGGATCAGTGCCGGATCGGCCCTGAGCGCGGCGAGCTGGCCCTCGTTCTGCATGAACGCAAGCAGACCGTTGGAGATCGCGGTGCGGGTTGTCTCGTTGCCGGCGAACACCAGCAGCTGGAAGAAGTTGCAGAACTCGGCGTCGGTGAGTTGGTCGCCGTCGATCTCGGCCGTGATCAGCTTCGACACCAGATCATCGCCGGGCGCGGCGCGGCGCTCGGCACCGAGCTTGCGCCCGAACTCGAACAGCGCGTGAGCTGCCGGGCTGTTGAACGGCAACAGCTCGAGTGGCGTGGTGTTGCCGTACTCGGTGGCGTCGACCTCGCGGTTGCTGGTGCCCTCGACGAGCTGGTTGGAGAGGTGCACGAGGAAGTCCCCGTCGGAGCGCGGGATGCCCAGGATCGAAACGATCACCCTGATCGGATACGGCTCCGACAGCAGCGGCACGAGATCGATCTCCCCGGCGCCCACCAGCTCGTCGAGCAACTCGTCGAGGATCTCGCGGGTCGCATCCTCGTACGCGGCCATCCGCCTCAACGTGAACGGTGCGGTCACCAACCGCCGCAAGCGGGTGTGGGGGATGCCGTCTGTCTCGATCAGCGACCGCCGCGCCTCTTGCGCCTCCGCGGAGAGCTCCCAGAGGTTCACGTGCTGCTCACTCGTGTACGTGTCCCAGTCGCGGGTGACCGTGGTGAGGTCATCCTTGGTGGTGACCGCCCAGAACCCGCCGCCCGACCAGTCCCACGGATGCCAGTGCACCGGGTCGTGCCGGCGGAGCAGCCTGAACGCTTCGTGCGGGATGCCCCTCTCGTACACCTCGGGGCTGGCGATGTCGACAGCGGCGAGATCGGCCGCTGTGGGTACCGGCGGTGTCGCGGCGGACATCAGGTGTGCTCCAGGTACCGTGCCCGCTCCCACGCGGTCACCTCATCGGCATCGCCTGCCATCGGGCCGGCGGCGATTGCCTCCTCGTACCTTGCCAGCACCAAGAAGTTCTCGCGGAAGGCCGAGCCGAGCGACGCCGCCAGGCCACTCGACGCGAACGCGGCGATCGCTTCGGTGATCGTCGCCGGCAGCACCGGCGAGTCGCCCGGCTCCGCGTACATGTCGCCGACGGCCTTCGGCGGCAACGCCAGCGACCGCTCGAGGCCGTCGCAACCGGCAGCGAGCACGGCGGCAATGGCGATGTGAGGGTTCGCGTCGGCACCAGCCGACCGGAGCTCGATGCGGTTGGCCGGCCCGGCGTTGGTCGTGAGTCGAGCGAGCACGCTGCGATTGTCCTCTCCCCAGTGCACATGGGTGGGAGCGAACGTGTACGGCCGCACCCGGCGATACCCGTTCGGTGTCGGGATGCCGACGAGCTGAAAGGCACAAGCATGCTCGAGCAGGCCGGCAGTCCATCGCGCCATCGCCTCGTTCGGGTTCCCGTCGGGACCGGCGCCGAACTGGTTCACTCCACCGCGTCCGAGACTGGTGTGGATGTGCATGCCCGATCCGCTCTGCCCCGAGAGCGGCTTGGGCATGAACGTGGCGCGAGCGCCGTGGTGCACGGCGACCTGCTTCACGATCGACTTGAACAGAACGGTGTTGTCGGCTGCGGTCACCGGGTCGGAAGGGCCGAAGTTGATCTCCAGCTGGCCGGGCCCGTACTCGGGGTTCGACGACTCCAGCGGGATGCCGGCACCCAGCAGCGCATGACGCATGTCGGCCACCATCGTCTCCAGGCCTACAGCATCGGTGAGCGAGCTGTACTGGACGTGGTGCTGGATCGGCTGCCAGTCGGGCGTGGAGATGTAGCACTCGAGCTCGGTTGCCACGACGGGGTCGAACCCGAGCGCGGCGACCCGCTCGACCTGCCTGGCGAGCACGCCACGTGGTGCGAGCTGATGAGGTGCGCCGTGCTCGTCGAAGGCGTCGGCCATCACTATCGCGTACCCAGGACGATGGGGCAGCAGCCGAAACGTACCGAGATCGGGTGACAGGTGCATGTCGAGAAAACCGGTGCCCATGTTGATGATCGGCGAGTCGACGATCTCGCACTGCACGTCGAACACGAAGATCGCGTCGGCGATGTTCAAGCCACCGACGGCGACGCTCGACAGGAATCGCTCCGCCGGCACGCGCTTGCCGCGAAGGTGCCCGTAGGTGTCGGGCACGCCGACCTCGACCGTGTGGATCCGGTGCTCGGCGATCGATGCGGCGATGTGCGCTAGCTGGGCTTCGACGGCAGGACTGATGCTCCCTGGTGTCATCTTGCGGTTCCCTTCGGAATCAGTAGCTGCGCGGCAGGCCGAGCACGTGCTGGCCGAGGTACGCGAGCACGAGGTTGTTGGCAATCGGCGCAACTTGATAGAGGCGTGTTTCGCGGAACTTGCGCTCGACGTCGTACTCGAGCGCGAAGCCGAAGCCGCCGTGGGTGTCCATGCAGGCGTTCGCCGCCGCCCACGACGCCTCCGAGGCGAGGAACTTCGCCGTGTTCGCCTCGGTGCCACACGGTCGTCCCCCGTCGAACAGGGCGGCCGCCTTCTTGCGCATCAGATCGGCCGCGCTGAGGGAGGCATAGGCGCGAGCCAGCGGGAACTGCACACCCTGGTTGGCGCCGATCGGACGATCGAACACATGGCGGGTGCCGGCGTACTCGACGGCACGATCGAGGAAGAACCGACCGTCGCCGATGCACTCCGAGGCGATGAGGATCCGCTCGGCGTTCATCCCGTCGAGGATGTGCCGGAACCCCATCCCCTCGACCCCCACGAGCGCATCGGCCGGCACGTGGACGTCATCGAAGAACACCTCGGTGGTGTTGTGGTTCATCATCGTCGGAATCGACCGGATGGTGATGCCGGCAGCATCGCGAAGGTCGACCAGGAACACCGACATGCCGTCGGTCTTCTTCACCACGTCTTCGTACGGCGTCGTTCGGGCGAGCACGATCATCAGATCGGAGTAGACGGCGCGCGACGTCCAGATCTTCTGGCCGTTGATCACCCAACCGTCGCCGACATGCTCTGCCCTGGTGCGGATCCGCGCCGTCTCCGACCCGGCGACGGGTTCGGTCACCCCGAACGCCTGCAGCCGAAGGTGACCCGATGCGATCGAGGGCAGGTATCGCTGCTTCTGCTCGTCGGTGCCGTGCCGGACGACGGTGCCCATGATGTACATCTGGGCGTGACACGCCGAAGGGTTGCCGCCGGACGCGGCGATCTCCTCGAGGATCACGCAGGCACCGGCGAGCGACAACCCGCCACCGCCGTACTCCTCGGGGATCAGCGCACCGAGCCAGCCTTGGCGGGTGAGCTCGTCGACGAAGGCCTCGGGGTACTTGTCGGGCTCGAGGCTGCGCCAGTACTCGTTGCCGAACTTGTCGCACAGCCGGCGCACCTCGGTACGGATGCTGTCGAACTCATCATCGATCCCGAAATCCATCGCTCCATCGCTCCTACCAACCAATCACCCTCGACCGATCTTTGATCAAAGATAAACTATCATCCGACGGTCAGGAGGGTTCAACGCATGCAGGTTCATCAGCACTGGATCGACGGCGGGCGGCGGCCGGGCGCCGGCTCGCAGACGATCGAGTCGTACGACCCCGCCACCGCCCAACCGTGGGCGCTCGTGGCCAGGGGCACCGCCGACGACGCGACCGAAGCAGTCGCCGCTGCCAAGCGAGCGTTCGCCGGCTGGCGTCGCACCGGGCCATCGACGCGAGCCGCCATCCTGTGGCGGCTCGGCGACTTGATCTTCGACAACGCCGACGAACTGGCCACGCT
>VFMC01000527.1 GCA_006515795.1 Acidimicrobiaceae bacterium
ACCATCCGTTGCACCGTATCCAGTAGGCCCACCCACCGCCTCGCCGGCCGTCGGCGGGCCGGACCGCCCTATGTTGGCCGGATGGATGCTCCTGTGGTGTTGATCTCGGCGGCCGTGTGGGATCGACAGGCCGCAGCGTTGTCCGCTGCCGCACCGGGCCTCGAGACCGTGCTGTTCAGGCCGGGTGACCTGGTGACCGCCGATGATCTCGCCCTCGTCACGGTGGCGTTCTCGTCCGACGACCTCTACCCGGCCTCGACGCCCTCGTTCATGCGGATCTGTCTCGATGCGCCTGCGCTCTCGTGGTTGCAGATCTTCAGCGCCGGCGTCGATCATCCGGTGTTCGCGATGGTTCGCGACCGGGGCGTGCGGCTGACCACCGCCTCCGGCGCGGCGGCGATCCCGATCGCCCACCACGTGGTGTTGTGCGTGCTGGCGCTGGCCCACGACCTCCCCGGGTTCCTCCGCGATCAGCAGCAGAAGATGTGGCGGCCCCGTGGGATCGACGATGTCGAGCACCGAACGCTCGGGGTCGTCGGGATGGGCCCGATCGGTACCGAGGTCGCCCGCCTCGGCGTGCAGTTCGGGATGAGTGTCGTCGGCATGCGCCGTAGCGTGAGCGGCGCCGAGCCGTGCGAGACGTGGACGTTCGAGCGCCTCGACGAGCTCCTCGGCCGCGTCGACGATCTCGTGCTCGCGGTTCCGC
Organism: Acidimicrobiaceae bacterium; assembly: GCA_006515795.1. Taxonomy (GTDB): domain Bacteria; phylum Actinomycetota; class Acidimicrobiia; order Acidimicrobiales; family Ilumatobacteraceae; genus VFMC01. The sequence continues at coordinate 707 of VFMC01000527.1, forward strand.
TCACCACCGAGACGCGCGGCATGCTTGGCGATCGCGAGCTGCGACTCCTTCGGCCCGGTGCCCGCATCGTGAACGTCGGCCGCGGGGAGCTGATCGACGAGCCGGCACTGGTGGAACACCTCCGCAGCGGTCACCTCGGCGGCGCGGCGCTCGATGTGTTCACCACTGAGCCGCTACCGCCCGAGAGCCCGCTGTGGGAGATGACCAACGTGATCGTCACCCCGCACACGTCGGGCGAGACGCGTCTCGCCTCGCTGCGCACCGAGGAGCTGTTCGTCGACAACCTCGGCCGTTGGGTGCGCGGCGAACCGCTGCGCAACGAGGTGACGACCTGACCTCCTCCGACTCCGAGTGAGGTTGTCGGCCGTTGGCCGGGTCGATATGGTCCGCTCTGCTTCCCCCGATCGTCCGCGTCGCGTGGACCCCGTGCCATCCACGAGCTCGGAGGGAACCATGTACACGCTTTGTTGGTCGTCGAAGGGCGGCAGCGGAACCACCGTGGTGGCGTGCGGGATCGCGCTCGTGTCGGCCCGATTCGAACCCACCATCCTGGTCGACCTCGGTGGCGATGTCGCCGCCGCGCTGGGTGCGCCGGCCCCGACCGGCCCGGGAGTCGCCGAGTGGCTCGCCTCCCCGCGGGCCT
>VFMC01000117.1:0-1227 GCA_006515795.1 Acidimicrobiaceae bacterium
TGGGATCGATCGCGTCTCGTCCCACAGGACCGCGTCGGTGTGGCCGAGCAGGTGCCACCCGCCCGGACTGGCGGCCGGATAGACCGCGCTGTATTCGCTGGCGATGGCCACCGAGCCCGGCTCGACGCGCCAGCGAGGCGTCGCCAGGCGCGGCAGGACGAGCAACGGGTCGAGTCCGATGAGGTACGAGAAGCCGGGCATGAACCCGCAGAAGGCGGCGGTGTACACAGGAGCTGCGTGGCGACGGACGACCTCGTCGACCGACATGCCACAGCTGGCAGCGACGCCATCGAGGTCGGGTCCGCCGTAGTTCACCTCTACCTCCACCACCTCCTCTTCCGCGGCCGCGGTCGCATCGGCGACAGCATCCGGTGACGCATCGATCGGTGCCAGGAGGAGTTGCTGGAGCAGGTCTCGGTCGGCCCCGCCACGGTGTGTCACCAGCACGGTGCGCGCCGCCGGCACGACATCGATCACGCCGGGAACATCGGCGGCAGCGACGCGCCGCGCCACCGCGAGCACATCGGACAGCGACGTGTACTCGGCGAAGACCGCCCCAGGACCGTACGCCAGCAAGCGCGGCTGCGTCATCGGACGAACGGCTCGAGGCTGATCCCATCGGCCTCGAGCGCGGCGCTGAGGGCACCTGCCAGATGCGCCGCGTCGGGTGTGTCGCCGTGCAGGCAGAGCGACTCGATGCCATGGTGCACCAACCGACGAGCCTGCGTAGCCATCGCGTCGGGGTCGGTGATGAGCGCTCCGGGATCGCCGCGAGGCACGAGGTGCCCCTCATCGGTGTAGGCCCGGTCGGCGAAGCCCTCGGCGACGAAACGGATGCCGCTGGTCGACGCGAGGTGCTGGGCGACCGATCCCGGCAACCCCAACAGCGGCAGGCCACCGCCATGCAGCCGAAGGGCCTCGACCACGGCTTCGGCCTGTGCCGTGTGGTGGACGATGGCGTTGTAGAGGGCACCGTGGGGTTTGACGTAGCTCACGCGGGTTCCCGCCGCGGCGGCGATGGCCTCGAGTGCACCGATCTGGTAGAGCACGATCGCGGTGAGCTCGCCGGGTTCGATCTCGATGAACCGCCTGCCGAAGCCGGCGAGATCGGGATAGCTCACATGCGCGCCGATGATGACGCCGTGCTGGACGGCCAGAGCGCAGGTGGCGGACATGATCTGCGGATCGCCGGCGTGGAACCCGCAGGCGACGTTGGCCGAGGTGATG
>VFMC01000117.1:1239-6916 GCA_006515795.1 Acidimicrobiaceae bacterium
TGTCGTCACCGAGCGACCAGCGACCGAACCCCTCGCCGAGATCCGCGTTCAGGTCGACGGCGTTCAGGTCGACGGTGCTCATCGCCGGCGGTCGCTCAGCCCGCGAGCAGGGCGCCGACCTCGGCATCGTCGAGGCGGCGGAAGCATCGTCGACCGTTCGACCGCGACAGCACCGCCCCCTCGAAGTCGCCGGCCGTCAGTGAACGGTCGGGCCCCGTGAGTGCGGCGGCGGCGGCGCGCATGGCCGCTCCCAGCTCGACATCCTCGAGCTCGAGCTCGGCGAGGCGGGCAGTGATCGCCTCCGCATCGCCACCGAGCACGCTGAAGCGGTGCTCGTCCATGACCGTGCCGTCGTAGAGGATGTGGAACAACTGATCTCCTGGTCCGTCGACGCCAACCTCGGCGACGAGGATCTCGACCTCGAGCGGCTTCATCTCGTGGGTGAACACCTGTCCGAGTATCTGCGCGTACTGGTTGGCGAGGCTGCGTGCGTCGACGTCGTCGCGCGAGTACTGGAACCCCTTCAGGTCGGCGGCGCGCACGCCGGCCACCCGGAGCTGATCGAACTCGTTGTACTTGCCCACGCCGGCGAAGGCGATGCGGTCGTAGATCTCGCTGATCTTGCGCAACGTGTTCGACGGGTTCTCGGCCAGCACGGCGATGCCGTCGACGTAGCGGACCGCCACCAGGGCACGGCCGCGGGCGATGCCCTTACGGGCGTAGTCGGCCCGATCTTTCATCACCTGTTCGGGGGCGACGTAGAAGGGCATGCTCATCGGGATCTCACCTCCGCGGCGATCGCTTCGTAGCGCGTCGCCAGCTCGGCATCGTCGAGGCGCTGCCATCCGTCGGCGGTGATGGTGGCGACGACGGGATAGATGCCGCGCAACGCGTCGGGGCCGCCGGTGGCCGAATCGGCGTCGGCCGCCTCCCAGAGGCTGGTGCACGCCAGATCGATCGCCTGATCGCGGCTCATCCCCGGGCGATGGGCCACCTTGATGACGGTTCCGGCATGCAGGCTGCCCGAACCGGTGGCCACGTAGTCGAGCTCTTCGTAGCGCCCACCGGTGACGTCGTAGTTCCACAGCCGGCCGACTCGGCGGCGCAGGTCGTAGCCGGCGAACAGCGGCACCACCACCAGGCCTTGCATGGCTGCCGGGAGGTTGCTACGCACCATCATCGACAGCTGGTTCGCCTTGCCTTCGAGGCTGAGGGGCGCTCCCTCGACCTTCTCGTAGTGCTCGAGCTGCAACGCGAACAGCTTGATCATCTCCATCGAGGGACCGGCCGCGCCGGCGATGGCGACGCCGCTGTGCTTGTCGGCCTGGACCACCTTCTCCATGCCGCGATGGCTGATGAGGTTGCCGCTGGTTGCCCGGCGATCGCCGGCCATCACCACGCCGTCGGCGTACCTGAGGGCGACGCAGGTGGTGGCGTGGGGAGCCGAGACCGGACCGGCGAGATCCGACGCATCGGGCCCCAGCCCGACGCGACGAAGGAGCTCGGGGAAGTTCGAACCCGGGTCGTCGCCGGGCGTGAAGAACGGCATGGCCATGTTGACTACTGACCACCCTTTTGCACGTAGGACTTCACGAAGTCCTCGGCATTGGTCTCGAGCACGCCGTCGATCTCGTCGAGCAGGTCGTCGAGCTCGGCCTTCAGCTTCTCGCCGGTGGCGGTCGTGGCCGGCGCCTCGACGACTTCCTCGTCGGCCCGGCTCGGGGTTGGTTTCTGCTTCTGGGTTCGTTCAGCCATGGATCTGTGCTCCCTGCGTGAGGATCAGGCATCGAGCCTGTTGAGGAGGTCGGCCGCGCTCGTGCTGTCGTCGATCAACCTAGCCACGTGATCGGCCGTACCGCGCAGCGGTTCCATCATCGGCACACGCCGTAGCGGGTCGCGGCCGACGTCGAAGACCAGCGAGTCCCAGTTGGCGGCCACGATGTCGTCGGGCCACTTCTGCAGGCAGCGCCCTCGGAAGTAGGCACGGGTGGAGTTCGGTGGCTCGATCATGGCTCGTTCGACGTCGGCGTCGGACACGAGCGTGGCCAACCCGACGCGGCGGGCAAGGCACTTGTCGGGCCGCATGTCGTGGTACTGGAGGTCGAGCGCCTTCAGTCGCGGGTCGCCGGGCCGGAGCACGTGGCGGTCGGCGAACCCGTCGACGAGTCGCCGCTTGGCCACCCAATCGACGAAGTTGGCGACACTGTCGACGTCGTGTTCGAGGCCGGTGAGCACCGCCTCCCAGCGGTTCAGCACGTCGGCGCCCACCTGTTCACCGACGCTCTCGAGACCCTGCGACCGCTCGTACTTGCGAGCCCGCTCGAGCAGGCTCCACTGGATCTCGATCGCTGTCGCCCGCCTGCCCGACCGCAGCAGCACCGTGCGCTGCAGCGATGGGTCGTGGCTCACCTGTCGGATCGCGCCGACCGGGTTGGCCAGCAGGAGGTCGTCGCCCAACTGATCGTCTTCGATCATCGCCAGCACGATCGCAGTGGCGCCCACCTTCAGCAGCGTGGCCACCTCGCTCATGTTGGCGTCGCCGACGATGACGTGCAGGCGCCTGTACTTCGACGCGTCGCAGTGCGGTTCGTCGCGGGTGTTCACGATCGGGCGCTTCAGGGTGGTCTCGAGCCCGACCTCCTCCTCGAAGAAGTCGGCGCGCTGGCTGATCTGGTAGGGCACCTCGTCGTGGGGCACGCCTGGCAGCTCGCAGCCCACCTTGCCTGCCCCGACCACGATCTGGCGGGTCACGAAGTGCGCCGTGACCTGACCCACGATTCGACCGAACGGTGTGTCGCGGGCCATCAGGTAGTTCTCGTGGCAGCCGTAGCTGTTGCCCTTGCCGTCGGAGTTGTTCTTGTGGCACAGCACATCGGCATCGTCGGGCAGCATCTGCCTGGCCGCCACCATGCTGGCCCGTACGATCTCCTCGCCGGCGCGGTCGAATGCCACGACCTCGAGCGCGTCGCGGCACTCGGGCGTGCTCACCTCGGGGTGGGCGTGATCGACGTAGTAGCGGGCTCCGTTGGTGAGCACCGCGTTGACGAGGTGCGTCTCGACGTCGGGGGCGAGCGAATCATCGAGGCTGAAGCCGCGGGCGTCGTTGCCGGGCCGTTCGTCTTCGAAGTCCCAGCCGATCCGGTTCGGTCGATGTCGCGGACGCGTGCTGAGGTAGGCGTTGATCAGCAGCGATGATGCCGACACGGGGTTGTTGTCGGCGCCGCGCACGAGGATCCCGTATTCGGTCTCGATGCCGCAGACCTTGGGGATCGCCATGGGCGAACCCTATCCATCGCCGCTCGGCAATCGGGGCCATCGGGACGGCCACCGACGCGGCCATCGCGACGGCCACTGGGAACCGTTACAGGTACTGGCCGGTGCCCACCCGCTCGATCGCCCGGCCGCCTTCGCGATCGGCCGGTTCGCGACCCTTCACCAGGGTGCGGATGAACACGATCCGCTCGCCCTTCTTGCCCGAGATCTTCGCCCAGTCGTCGGGGTTGGTGGTGTTCGGCAGGTCTTCGTGCTCCTTGTACTCCTGCTTGATCGAGTCGATCAGGTCCTGCGCGGAAACGCCCCGCGCTCCCCCGGCGATCACTCGCTTGATGGCCAGCTTCTTGGCCCGTCGCACGATGTTCTCGATCATCGCTCCCGACGAGAAGTCCTTGTAGTACAAGATCTCCTTGTCGCCGTTCTGGTAGGTGACCTCGAGGAACTGGTTGGCCTCGTCGTCGCGGTACATCTCGGTGACGGTCTGGTCGATCATGTCCGGCACCGAGACGCCCGCGGCGATCGGGATCTCGTCGGTGAGGTACTGGGCGAAGATCTGCCGCGCGGCCGTGGAGTTGGGGCGCTCGATCTTGATCTTCACGTCGAGCCGCCCCGGACGGAGGATGGCCGGATCGATCAGGTCCTCACGGTTCGTGGCTCCGATCACGATCACGTTGCGGAGCCCCTCCACCCCATCGATCTCGGCGAGGAGCTGCGGCACGATGGTGGACTCCATGTCGGAGCTGATCCCCGAGCCGCGGGTGCGGAACATCGAGTCCATCTCGTCGAAGAACACGATGACCGGCCAGCCCTCCTCGCTCTTCTCGCGCGCCCGCTGGAACACGAGGCGGATCTGCCGCTCGGTCTCGCCGACGTACTTGTTGAGCAGCTCGGGGCCCTTGATGTTGATGAAGTAGGAGCGGCCCTTCTCGCCGCCTGTCTTGTCGGCGACCTTCTTCGCCAGCGAGTTGGCAACCGCCTTGGCGATCAGCGTCTTGCCGCATCCCGGCGGGCCGTACAGCAAGATGCCCTTGGGAGCCGGAAGCTGGTGCTCGGCGAACAGATCGGCGTACAGGAACGGCAACTCGACGGCATCGGCGATCTGCTCGATCTGCGTGTCGAGGCCGCCGATGTCGTCGTAGGAGATGTCGGGCACCTCCTCGAGCAGGAGGTCTTCCACCTCGGGCCGGGGCAGCTTCTCGAGCAGCAGGTTGGTGCGCGGGTCGAGGCGCATCGTGTCGCCGCTGCGCAGGTGCACGCCGCGGAGGTTGTCGGCCAGTTCGCAGACCCGCTCCTCGTCGGCGCGGCCCACCACCACGGCGCGGACGCCATCGTCCATCAGCTCCTTGATCGTGACGACCTCGCCGGTGATCTCGGCCTGCCGAGCGGTGACGACGTTGAAGCTCTCGTTGAGAACGACCTCGGCGCCACGCTCGAGCTCGTCGTGATCGATCTCGGGATGCAGCCCGACGCGCATCTTGCGACCGCTGGTGAGCACGTCGATCGTGCCGTCGTCGTTCTTTCCAACGACCACGCCGTAGGCCGAGGGCGGTTGGCTGAGCTTGTCGACCTCGTCGCGCAGCGTGGCGATGTGCTCGCGGGCCTCGCGGAGCGTGTAGCTGAGCTTCTCGTTCTGCGACACGGCGTGGGCGAGCTGGCCCTTGGTTTCTAGCAGGCGCTCCTCGAGGGCACGCATCCGCTTCGGAGCGTCGGCCAGCTTGCGCCTGAGCTCGCCGATCTCTTGATCGAGCACCATTGCCTGCGCCCGCAGCACATCGAGATCTTCCTCATCGGAGGGTGCCATGAGCCGAACCTACACGCGCCGTCGGGCCACGTCGATGATGCATCTGCACCCAACCGGATCGATGGTGGCGGCGACCTCCGCCTGTATGCTCAGCGGCGGCTAGCAACCATCTCGTCGAGTCACCCATCTCGGCTAGCCACGCATCCGAGGAGACAGCAAACATCATGAAGGTCTGGATCGATCAGGATCTCTGCACGGGCGACGGGCTCTGCGAGGAAATCGCCCCCGATGTCTTCACCCTGCTCGACGACGGCTTGGCCTACGTCCGTGAGGGAGCAACGGTCTACGCCACGGCCAAGGGCAACGCCCAGGGCGCCGACGGCATGGCCAACATCCCCGACGGTCAGCTCGACGCAGTGATCGAGAGCGCCGAGGAGTGCCCCGGCGAGTGCATCTTCATCGAACCCTGATCTCCGGCTCCGTGAGCCACACGCCGCGCCGCACCGGTTGAAGCTCACCGGGGACCACGTCCGTGAGCCACACGCCGCGCCGCACCGGTTGAAGCTCACCGACGGGCCACCCGAGTCGCAGCCCGTCACCCGAGTCGCAGCCCGTCACCCGAGTCGCAGCCCGTCACCCGAGTCGGAGCCCGTCAACCGAGTC
>VFMC01000528.1 GCA_006515795.1 Acidimicrobiaceae bacterium
GACAGCACGACCTTGAAGGTCTCCGCAGTCTCGATGGCCGAGTCGTTGATGACCGGCACCGTGATGGTCCCGTTGGTCACCCCGGCCGCAAAGCTCACCGTCCCGCTCGTGTTCGTGTAGTCCGTGCCCGCAGTCGCCGTCAGGTTGGTCGTCGCGTAGTTCACGCTCACCGTGCCGTTGGTGGTGCCGGTGCGGGTGAGGGTGAGCACGACGTTGGTGGCGCTCTCCAGCACCGTGTAGGTCGCCGCCGAGAGAGCGAGGGCCGCGTCGTTCTCCGTGATGGTCACCGTCGCCGCGCTGATGGCCCCGAGCACGCCGTTGGTGCCGGGGGTGTTCAGCGCGAAGGTCAGCGTCTCGTTGGCCTCGATCAGCGTGTCGTCCGTGATCGTCACCGTCACCGTCTGGTTCGTCTCCCCGTCCGCAAAGCTCAGCGTGCCCGTGGACGCCACGAAGTCCGTCCCGGCCTTGGCCGTCACGCCCGTCGCCAGATACTTCACCGTGGTCGCGTTGGTCGCCCCCGAGCGCCGCACGCTCAGCACCACGTTCGTCCCGTTCTCCGCCACGCTCACCGCGTTGGTCGTCAGCGTGAAGCTGTAGAGGTCGTCCTCCGCGATCGTCACCTGCGCCACGCCGTTGGTGCCGAGCTGGCCCTCGCCGGTCGGCGCCGACAGCGTCACGCTCAGCCCCTCGTCCCCTTCCAGCGCCGAGTCGTTCGTCACCTTCAGCACCACCGTCTTGTTCGTTTCGCCCGCCTTGAAGCTCAGCGTCCCGCTGGCCGCCGTGAAGTCCGTCCCGCTCGTCGCCGTCCCGTTCGTGCTCGTCGCGTAGCTCACCCCCGCCGCCCCGACCGTCCCGCCCGTGCGCCGCACGTTCAGCGTCAGCGTCCCCGCGTTCTCCGCCACGCTGTTGGTCACCACCAGGAAGTTGAACTGCGAGTCGTTGTCCTGGAGCGTGACCACCGCCGTCGTGTTGCTCGACGCCAAAGCCGTCCCGCTCGACGGGCTCGACAGCGCCAGCTCCACCGTCTCGCTCCCCTCGATGTTCGTGTCGTTCAGCAGGGGGACCAGGAACGAGAGGTTCGTGACGCCGGGCTTGAAGGTCAGCGTGCCGTTCGTGCTCGTGAAGTCGCTGGCCGCCGTGGCCGTGCTGTTGGTCGTCACCGCAAACTGCACCGTGTTGGTCACGCTGGAGCCGCCGCGCCGCCACACCGTCACCGTCGCCGAGGCCGCGCTTTCCAGCGCGCTCACCAGCGGGGTGCCGAAGAGGAACTCCACGTCGTTCTCCACGATGGTCACCACCGCGTTGCTGACCGCCCCGAGCAGGGCGTTGGTCGGGCTCGACA
>VFMC01000529.1 GCA_006515795.1 Acidimicrobiaceae bacterium
GCTCCGACGCAACCTCAGGCAAGCGGAAGTCGATGTCGTCATCGGTGACTCGGTCGATCTGCCAGCCGATCATCCGCGCCTGACGATCGTTCTGCTTGTCGCGCTGTGCGTCGATTCGACCACCATGCCACGTGACGTGGTCGATCGGGATCGCCCAGGAGAGCTCAGGGACCGATAGGTCCACATGGATCGTCCACCCACCGGGCAGCCGAATCGCCTGCTGTCGGACCAGGCCGCCGACCCCCACCCTGCGGAGGGCATCATGAAGCCTCAGCTCGTAGTGCGAGTCGACGGGCTTCAGCCAAGCCGGCCGCGAGTTGATCACCCTGGCGAAGCGTTCCGAGCCCGGACGAGCCCGGTGACATAGGCGACGCCCCATCGCGTAGAGCGTCTGGATGGTGCACCACTCGCGGTCGAGGATCTGCTCTATGACCGATTCGAGATCGAGATCTGGCAGGACAGCCGCCAGATCGAAGGCGAGCCGCGGCGGGCTCACCACGCGAATTCCATCAGCACGCCCGACCACATCGACGGCCTCGAGGACGTTGCAGCGGCGAAGTCGAACGTCATCACCCGTGAGTGTTTGGGCGAAGTGCGGAACGCGGACCTCGATCGCACCGGGCGGGCCCATCCGGCGGAGGCCCCACAGCCGACCCCCGGCGCGGCCGGTGATGACCGCCCGCTTGTCGGCCAAGCACATCGCGAGGCATCGACTCTCGAGGGTCGCCGGGGTGGAGCGGACTCGATAGACCCCAGCGAACTCGCTCACGAGCAGCCCTTGGGTGACTAGCGACTCGCGTTGGGCGATGGTGATCTCCAGCTCGCGGAGTTGGGCATCGCTGACGACCCCGTAGTGATCGTGAACGTGAGCGGCGAGCGCAGCGGTGAATGCGGGCATTGGCTTCCTCCATGGTCGCAAACCGACTCGGGGAAGCCGCGGCCCAACGTACCGGCATCGTGCGCTCAGCGCACCTTCACTCATCCGTGAGCGATGCCCGTCGTTCGAGCGGGTACCGCTCACCTTCCACGGCATCCGTGAGCGGTGCCCATCGGTGAGCGGGTCGAGGCTCACGAACCGCTGAGCACGATCGACTTCAGCGGGGCGGGGCGGGGCGGGGCGGGCGGGGGTGTCTACGATGCAGCGGTGACTGCAGCCAGCCTGGCCGACGATGTGCTGGCCTTCATCGACGAGCTGCAGGCAGCGCTCACGTCGCTGTCGAGCGATGCCTCCGGGCATCGCTCCGACCTGCTGATCGAGGCGTCGAACATCATCGCCGCGGTGATCGACGCCGATGGTCGACAGGCGGCGGCCGAGCTCGACGGCTTCCTCGACGTGCTCG
>VFMC01000530.1 GCA_006515795.1 Acidimicrobiaceae bacterium
CCAGCCCGATCGCCCCGGCGATGTTCGGCGTGCCGGCCTCGAACTTGTAGGGCAGGTCGTTGAAGAGCGTCTTCTCGAAGGTGACCGACCGGATCATGTCGCCGCCGCCCTGATAGGGAGGCATCGCCTCGAGCCACTCGGCCTTTCCGTACAGCGCGCCCACGCCGGTCGGACCGTAGAGCTTGTGGCCCGAGAAGACGTAGAAGTCGGCGTCGAGTTCGCGGACGTCGACCGGCACGTGGGCCACCGCCTGCGCTCCGTCGATCAGCACCGGGACGTTCCGGGCGTGGGCCATCCGGACGATGCGTTCCACCGGATTGACGGTGCCGAGTGCATTGGAGACGTGGACGACCGAGACGAAGCGCGTGCGAGGGCCGAGCAACCGCTCGAACGCCTGCATGTCGAGTTCGCCCTCGTCGGTCACGGGGATCACGCGCAGTACGGCGCCGGTGGCGTCGCGGACGAACTGCCACGGCACGATGTTGGCGTGGTGCTCCATTCCGCTGACGAGGATCTCGTCGCCGGGCTGCAGCCGCGGCCGTACGAACGACTGGGAGACCAGGTTGATCGCCTCGGTGGCCCCTCGCACGAACACGATCTCGCGGAGGTCGCCCGCGCCGAGGAACCTCTGGATCTTGCGGCGAGCCTCCTCGTAGGAGCGAGTGGCCAGCTCCGAGAGCCGGTGGACGCCCCGGTGGATGTTGGCATTCTCGCGTTCGTAGTAGGAGCAGAGGGCCTCGATGACGGCCACGGGCTTCTGGGTGGTGGCCGCGTTGTCGAGGTAGACGAGGGGCTTGCCGTGCACCTCCACCGAGAGGATGGGAAAGTCGCGGCGGAGGCGCTGGACGTCGAAGGAGGTGGCCACGGGGGACTGGGCCGGTGCCAGTTCGCTGACTTCGGCAATCATGACCGGCCTCCCCGCGCCAGCCACCGCCGGAGCAGCCCGTCCAGGTGGAGACGCAGCGGCTCGTGCTCCACGCGTCCGAGCAGCTCGCCTGCAAACGCTAGCGTTAGCATAGCCCGGGCCTCGACCTCGGGCAGCCCGCGCGAGCGGAGGTAGAAGAGCGCGTCCGGGTCGAGCTGGCCGACGGCCGCGCCGTGGCTGCACTTGACGTCGTCGGCGTAGATCTCGAGCTGAGGCTTGGTGTCGGACTCCGCCTCTTCCGTGAGCAGGAGGCTGCGGTTGCTCTGACGGGCGTCGGTGTGCACGGCGCCGGGCCGGACCAGGACCCGGCCGGCGAAGACACCCCGCGACGACTCGTCCAGAATGCCCTTGTAGTCCTCGGTGCTCGTGCAGCGTGGCACGGCGTGATCGACGAAGGTGTGGTTGTCGACCACCAGATAGAGGCCGTCGAGCGAACAGCGGGCGCCCTCGCCCGCCAGCTCGGCGAAGATGTCGTGACGGGAGACCGCGGCCCCCAGCGCCACCGACAGCGAGTTGAACCGGCTATCGCGGGACTGGCGAACGAGCCACTCGCCGACGTGCAGCGAGCCCTGGCCTTCCTGCTGGAGCCTGTGGAGGCCGAGCTGGGCGGACTCACCCAGCACCGCCTGGGCCACCGCGCTCGTCAGACAGACCTGCGTGCCCAGGCCGAGGTGGGTCTCGACGAGCGTCGCTCGACTGCCGGCCCCGGCCAGCACCACGTGCCGCACGAAGGTCGCCGACGGCGTGCGATCGCCGACGGCGACGTGCACCAGATGAATCGGCTCCTCGACGACGGCGCCGTCGTCGAGCCGGA
>VFMC01000531.1 GCA_006515795.1 Acidimicrobiaceae bacterium
TCTGACGGTCCGACCGACGTGACCTACCGCTATCACTCGATCAACGGCAAGATGCTCGGCGGCGGCGAGCCGATCCGCGTGCGCCAGGGGCAGCGCGTGCTGTTCCGCATCTTGAACGCGAGCGCCACGTTGCACCACAGGCTCGCCCTGCCGGGTCACCTGTTCCGCGTCATCGCCCTCGACGGCAACGCGGTGCCGAAGCCGTCCAGTGTGCCGCTGCTCGAACTGGGCCCCGGCGAGCGCGTCGACACGATCGTCGAGATGAACCGGCCCGGTGTCTGGATTCTCGGCGAGCCGCGCGCGGCCCAGCGTGAGGCCGGCCTCGGCATTGCCATCGAGTATGCCGGCCAGTCCGGGCCGCCGCGATGGCTGCCGACGGCGACCGAGGGTTGGAGCTACCTGCCGTTCGGCAGCACCGACGCGGTCGCGGAACCCGACGGCCGGCTGACGATGGTGTTCAAGCCCAAGGGCGATGGGCATAGCTGGACGATCAACGGCCAGTCGCATCCGCGCATCGACCCGATCATCGTCAGCGCGAACCGGCGCTACCGCTGGCTGATGGACAACCAGAGTGCCGATCCGCACCCGATCCACCTGCATCGCCACACGTTCGAGCTGGTCCGGTTTGCCGGCACGCCCACCTCGGGCCTCTGGAAGGACGTCGTCGTCGTGCCCGCCTGGAGCCAGGTGGAGATCGACGTGCCGACGACGCAGCCCGGCCTGTCGCTGTTCCACTGCCACCAGCAGTTCCACATGGACATGGGTTTCATGACGATGATGCGGTACGTGGAGTGAGAAGCTTTCTCGCACGGCGGCGGCCGCGCACGGCGGCGGGTAACCCGGCAATCTCCGCGAGCGGCCACGCCGTGATGCGCTCATCCACCGGATAGCGATGCTGGCCCGGATAGACGATCCACAGATGATCGAGTGCCAGGTCGTCGAGCGCCGTGCGCATCGACCGCGTGATCGCGGGGGCGTCACTGAACTTCACCTCCACGCCGCAGCGACGGCCGTTGACGACAAAGAACAGGTCGAGTTCCGCGCCCCCGTGTGTGCCCCAGTAGTACGCCTCTGACGGCCGCACCGCGGCGAGCACCTGCTCGATCGCGAACCCTTCCCACGAGGCGCCGACCCGGGGATGTCCCAGGAGCGCGCGCCGATCGTGCAGGTCAAGCAGGCTGTGCAGGATTCCCGAATCCCGCAGGTATATCTTCGGCGCCTTGATCTGTCGCTTGCCGACGTTCTGGTGCCACGGTTGCAGTTGTCGCACCATGAACGTGCCGGTCAGCAGGTCGAGATAGGTCCGCACGGTCTTGTCGGACAGGCCCATCGATCG
>VFMC01000532.1:0-447 GCA_006515795.1 Acidimicrobiaceae bacterium
ACGTTGCCGTTGCCCGACGCGTCCGCGGCCGTCGTCCCCGAAAGCTCGTCGAAGCCATACGCGGCGACAAGGCCCGTCGGAGGCGGCGGTGCGGTATTCGAGACGGTGACCGCGACCGCAAGCGAAGTCGTCGTGTTACCGCCGGCGTCCCGCGCACGGGCCGCAAGCGTATGAGGCCCGTTCGCTGTCGAGCCTGTGCTCCAAAGAAGTGTGTAGGGCGGGGCGAGAAGTTCGGTGCCGAGCGCCGCGCCATCCAGCAGAAGCTGGACGCCGGCGACACCCACATCGTCCGAAGCATCGGCGCTCACCGTGACACTTCCGGTAAGCACAGCATCGGCGACCGGCTGTGTCACGCTCACGGTTGGAGGGACGACATCGGGCACGACTACGGTGAACGCCACCGCCGGCGCGTCGGTGCCGGTGATCTCGGAGTGGTTCGCGCGTGCG
>VFMC01000532.1:465-1801 GCA_006515795.1 Acidimicrobiaceae bacterium
TGACCCCGTCGAGTACGAAGTGCACGTGGTCGACGCCCGTGAGGTCGCCGACGACGCTGTACGTAACGTCGAGTATGTCGCCGATCACCGTCGCGCCGTTGACCGGCGAGTGGATCACAAGCCGTGTGCCGGTGACGGGAATCGCCATGTCGGCTTGGATCTCCGCGACGCTGAGCGCTCGGTTGTAGACCCTCGCTTCGTCGATGAGGCCCGCGAAGTATTCTCCCCAGACCAGATTCCCGCCGATGCGAAGCGGCTGCGTGGAGGCGGTCAGCGTGCCGGAAGCGGCGCGCGTCCCCACCTGCGTTCCGTTGACGTAGAGGCGCAGCGTCGCGCCGTCGAACGTCGTCGCGAGGTGCGTCCAGGTGCTCACGGGCAGTGCTGCCGTTCCCGCGGCGGTCGGGTCGGCACCGCCGCCTGTGTTGATGTAGGCCGCAGGTCGCGGCGTCTCGTCGTGGGCGTAGAGGCAATACGCGAGCCCCGAGGGGCGCTCCTTCAAGAACACGGTTCGCCAACTGCTGAGCACTGTCGGGTAGACCCACGCTTCGAGCGTCATCCCCGTGCTCAAGTCGAGCGAGCTTGAATCCGGGATGTCGACGCGGTCGTTGACGCCGTCGAAAGAGAGCGCGCCGCCAAAACGCCCCGGCGTGGACCAAGTTGCCCCCGAGAGCGTCCCGTTGTTGTTCGTGCCTGATGAGTCCGCTGCCGCGGCCCCGGCTCCCTCGTCGAATCCGTAGGCTGCGACAAGCCCGCCGGGGCTCGGTACGGTGTTGCTCACCGTGACGTTGAGCGTGGCCTGGCCCTGATTTCCCGCCGCGTCGCGTGCCGTCGCGGTGAGAACGTGGCCGCCGTTGGTCGTTCCCGTCGTGCTCCACGAAATGCTGTAGGGCGCCTGGGTGTCTTCGGCCCCGAGCGCAGCTCCGTCGAGGCGGAACTGGACTCCGACGACGGCGACGTTGTCGCTGGCCCCCGCGGCGACTGAGATCGTGCCGGAAACCGTGGCTCCCGCCGCCGGGCTCGAGAACGATACCGTCGGCACTGTGGAATCCTGCTGCGCGACGGCGCTCGCCTCATTCGAGGGGTCGCTGACGTTGCCCGAGGGGTCCTCGGCGGTGACGGCGTAGTAGTACGTGCCCGGCGCGAGGCCGTTGTTGGTGTAGGCGGTCGTTGTCGGCTGCGCGATGCGGTTCGCGGTTGTGAGCACAAAGCCCGGCGACGTTCCCCGGTGGACGTTGTAGCGGGCGATTCCGCTTGCGTCGCTCGAGGGCCCCCAGCTCAGTGCGATCGAGCCAATAGCACCGACCGCGTTGAGTCCCGTCGGCGGCGTCGGTCGCGT
>VFMC01000118.1 GCA_006515795.1 Acidimicrobiaceae bacterium
GGAAGCCGGCCGCTCGTACGATTGCGATGTCCGCTCACAACACGCTGCTGCGCCATCAATGGGTGACAGGGCTCTGGTTGAAACGGTGGCCAGGTCCTAACCGATGGCGACACATGGAGACGCTGTTGAGCGTGCTCGCCGATGCCGGCCTGCCCGACGAGCTCGCCGACCTCGGGTTCCACGCAATCACCTTCCACATCCAGGGCTTCACCCAGCAGCAGCTCAACTACGCGATGGACGCGCGCCCCGAGAGCGAGCTGTACGCCCGCTTCGAAAGCGAGGCGACCGCCGACGAGATCCCCCACGTCGTCGACCACATCCGCTACCACCGCGAGTGCGAGCCGAAACACGACGAGTTCGCATTCGTCCTCGACCTCATCCTCGACGGTCTCGAACGTTCCACCGTGCCCGGCTGACGCTCACCACCGCCCGTGCTACTCGCCGGTGAGCCCGTCTACCGACTCGCGGAGGAGATCGGCGTGACCGTTGTGCCGCGCGTACTCCTCGATCATGTGGAACAGGATCCATCGCAAGCTGGGAGCCTCACCGCTTGGCCAGGTGCGCCGGGCCAGCCGGTCGAGGCCGCCGTCGGCCAGCGCCTCATCCACCAGCTCGCGCGACTGGTCTACGGCGTGCTGCCAGAGGGCGTGGAGCTGAGCGGGCGAGTCCTCGACCGCCGAATGCCATTCCCAGTCGGGGTCTGCCTTCCAGTCAACGGTGTCCCACGGGGCCTGACGGTCTCGCCCGTGCAGCCACCGCGAGAACCACTCGGCCTCGACGTAGGCCATGTGCTTGAGCAACCCGCCGAGCGTCATCGCTGAAGCGCCGACGGTTGCGCTCAGGCCGGCCGCATCGAGTCCGGCGCACTTCCACGCCAAGGTCGCGCGCTGGTACTCCAGGAAGCCGACGACCGTGGTTGCTTCGTCGGCTGCCAGCGGCGGTTCCGGGCGGCCGTAGTCGTCGACGGTTACGTCCATTGGTGGCGTTCCTCCGGGTGTGATTCCGATTCCGTTGATGTGCAAGATAACCGACTGCGCGAAACGAGCAGACTTGGTGGGCGGGCGTCGACGATTGGTCAGAAGGGAACGGTGGTGGCGAACAGGCCGGTGGCCTCGCCACGCCCGGCCAGCACGGAACAGAACTCGATCGCGTCGATCACGGTCGGTTCGCCACCTCCACTGCCCGCGAAGACGCCGCCTGCCGCGCCGGTCAGCTCGAGCGTGAACGGTTGACCGTGACGACGAGCCCAATCGGCGACCACGTCGGCCACGATGCGGCCGTCGTGCTCTGGAGTCAGTACGAGATCGCTGCCGGTGGCACGGGTGGTGTCGATCCGGTGCATCCACGCATCACGGAGGTAGATGATGTCGATGAGAAAGCCGAGGCTCCACTTCTCGACGACCGGGGAGTCGACGCTGATCCGCACCGCCCGTATCGGACGTGGAACGCGACTGCGACCCTTGACGGTGGCGGGCGCGATGCGCTGGAGACGTTCGATCAGCTCGTGGGCGGTCAGGTCTTCGCGTTCGGCGACCTGGACAGCAGATAGGGCGGCCTCGAGTGGTACGCCGAGCTCCTTGCTGCGTTTGCGGCCGGCGCGCATCTGGTGGATGTTCTCGCGCGTGGACGCCCCGGCCTCGCATGCGCCGAGCACGTGGAGCCACATGCGACGAACGTCCCAGTCGGGGCAGTTGGTCTGGGTCGACCACTGTTCGGTGTCGAGCGTGCGCAGGAGCGCAAGCGCGCGATCGAGCTCGGTCGCCTGGAGGGCCATCGCCTCCCGATGCTGAATGGTCGGGATGGTGGTGACGTCGGTGGTGGTCATCTCGGGTTCGCTCACCGCGCGGACTGTAGCTGCGCCCGATCCAGGCCAAGCGCGGTTCGTGTCCGCTGGCATCGATGATCGCTGTCGTGGCGACGTCGATGGTTGCCATCGCTAGCGGGGAGTCAGCACGCAGAACTCGTTGTCGTCGGGGTCGGCCATGACGACCCAAGCGACATCGCCCTGACCGATGTCGATTCGCCTCGCCCCCGACGAGATGAGTCGGTCGACTTCGCCTTGCTGATCGCCGTCGGCGAACGGAGCAACGTCGAGATGGAGCCTGTTCTTGCCGAGCTTCGGGTTCAGCGGTGCGCCACCCCACGTGATCATCGGTCCGGTGAGGTCCGGCGCGCGGATCGCGGTCTCCTCGTTCTGATCCCAGACCAACGGCCAGCCGAGCGCCGCGCTCCAGAAGTATCCGACCTCGCGCGTCCCATCACATGTGATCGATCCGAGACGCCCGCAGGTCGACAGGAAGTTGTTGGTCGGCTCGATGATGCAGAGCTCATTGCCCTCGGGATCGGCGAGCACGACATGTTCGTCTTGGCCCTGACCGATGTCGATGTGTCGACCACCCATCTCGATCAAGCGCTCGACCGTTTCCGTCTGGTCCTCGAGGGATGTGGTCGTCAGGTCCAGGTGGAGTCGGTTCGCCCAAGCCCCCTTCGGCTCCGGAACAGATGCGAAATCGATCTGGAACCTCGTGCCATCGCTCGGCACGAGACTGACCACGTCGCCGGTCCCCTCACCGAGATCCCAGCGCAGCGCCTCGGCCCAGAAACGCGCCAGCCGGAGCGGATCGTTCGCATCGAAGCACAGAGCAACGAGCTGACAGGTCACTTCGGTGTTCCGGCGTTTCGCATAGCGGGTCTCCGAAGGCAACCGTAGCGAGCCCGTGCCGTTCGATGGCCACGTGAGGCAGTACCGACTCATCTTCGGGCGGCGCACCGGTGCACGCCGACTGGGGTTTACGGTGTTGGCTCGTGAATCGGCCACCGCCGGACAAGCTGCTCGAGTTCTTGGCACCCTTCACCGAGGACGTCGTCGAGGTTGCACTCGCGCTTCGTGCACGGGTGCTCGAGTCGCTTCCCAACATGCACGAAGTGGTGTGGGACGCCACCAACGCGGTGACGGTCGTCTACACACCGACGACGCGGTGGCAAGATGGGCTGTGCCACACCCCGGCCTACTCGCGCCACGTGAACCTAGGGTTCAACGATGGTGCGGGCCTCTCGGATCCACTCGGAATCCTCGTAGGAACAGGTGCGCGCGTCCGCCACGTGATGATGCGCACCTGTGAGGATGTCGCGAGGGCCTGGGTCCCGGATTACCTCTTGGCCGCCGCCAACCGGGCTGGCGTTTCGACCGACGCCGGCGACGGAGGGCTCACCGTGCGTCGGTCAGCGGGACCCAAGCGCCGCCCCTCCTGAGGGTGCCCAGGATCCGCCCGTCCCACCGTCGAACGGCGTGATCACCGCCTCGCAAAGGTTCCGCCACCCATCGAGGCGACCTGCGATGCTCTGTCGGTGGACGAGGTGCGCCGATCGGACGACCAGGAGCTGTGCGGGCACATCGTGCACGTCGACGGAGGGTGGCACGCGCTCACCGTGTTCGGCGCCGTCCTCGGCACCCACGACCACCGCGACCCAGCCGTCCGACAAGTCCTCGACGTGGGGCTGGCGTTCCTCGCCGACCGCTGGACGCTGCGCCACCGGTGCAGCGGTGGCGAGGACGACGACGAGATCGTCTGCATCATCGAGGCCACCCCGACATCGGTGACCGTGGCCCGTGGCGTCTACGCCCTGCCCGACACCCCGAAGCTGACGATCACCAGAGATCAGATCGTGAGCGGGGAATGGACGCTGCGCCACTGACCGCGACTGCCCACCACGGGACCGCTAGACCGAACCGAGTCCCAACGTCCGTACAGAGTTCCTAGACGAATCGGGACATCTGCCCGATGTGCTCGGGACATCGTCTGTCGCATTCTTCTCAGGTCCGGCGTCATCCGGCGCCGCAGGATGGGGAGTCGATCATGGTCCGAGTACGGCAAGGCAGCACCGCTTTGGGTTCGGCTGCTCTGGTGGCATTGCTAAGCGTGGGAGTGACGGCTTGTGGCGACAACGTCGACGAGGTCGCCGCGGTGAGCACGGCCGACTTCTGTGTAGAGGCGCAGCAGCTCGACCAGGGAGACGATGCCGGGCCGTTCGCCGCGTTCTACGACAAGCATCCCGATCCAAAGCCAGCGGACTGGGCCGCAGATGGGTATCTCGTCACGGAATCCATCCAGGCGGTGATCGACGATCTGGAGGCTGTGCATCCGTCACAAGAAGCGCAGCCGCTCATCGAAGAGGCGCTTGCTGCGCTCGAGGTCATGAAGCAGAACTCCGTTGACGTCTCGGAGGCGGGGAAGAACGACGACCAGGCGGCGCTCGATGAGCTCGAGCAGGTGAACCAGGACACGAACGTCCCCGCGCTGATGGCGTCGATCCAGGCGGTCGCCGACCTGTGCGAGACGTCGGCGGGATCTTGACTTGCGGTCCGAGGCCTATGATCCGGCCGTGAATCGGGGGATCCAGCTTCGGCGCATCATCGTCGTCGGGGTGCTGGTGTTCGCCGCAGCGCTGGTCGGGGTCGGGCTGCTGGCCCGATCGAACACGCCACCGAGCGACAACCCGTACCTCGGCGACCAGCTCCGAATCGGTGCGTTCTTCGTGCCGGCCGGCGCGTACGTCTCGTGGCGCCGACCCGAGCACCGCCTCGGGTGGCTCGTGCTCGCCATCGGGGTCCTCTACTGGGCGACGTTCGCCGGTCAGCCCGGCCTCGAGTGGTTGGCGATCAATCGCCCCGGTTGGGAGCTGCTGGCGCGAGCCATCCTGGCGGTCGTCATCTCCACCTGGCTCGTCGGTCGAGGCATCCTGCTCGCGCTCGTGCCGCTCTGCTACCCCGACCGTGCCCCCGAGGGGCGCCTGGGAGCGACGCTGTGGGTGACCGGCTCGGCCGGTATCGCCGTCTCCGCGCTCGCGCATTCGCGGCTGTACACACCCGCGTTCTTCGAGGGCGCCGAACCGACCGGCCTCGCGCAGGTCGCACAGACCGTCGAACCATGGGCGTGGCGGGTGGTTCTCGTGTCGAGCGTCATCGCCATCGTCTCGATGGTTGTCCGGGTGGCACGCTCACCGGTCGACCGACGGCGACGTCACCTCCCCGTCGTAGCGACCGCGGCGGTCTTGGTCGTGCCGGCTCTGAGCTCGTTCTATGGCGAGTTCGCAGGACACGACCTGTTCAGCTGGAGTGAGGACGTGCTGGTCGGGACAGCCGTGGCGTTCCCCTGCGTGTTGCTCTACGGGGTCGTGCGCCACGGTGTCCTCGACATCGGCGTCGTGGTTCGGCGCAGCACGGTGTACGGCCTCACCGCCCTCGCGCTGGCCGCTGTCTACGCGGCTGTCACATGGACAGCGACGACGATGATCTCCGCCCGCGGCGGCACGAGCCGCGTGGTCGCGACCGCCGGCGTGGCGCTCATCGCCATGCCGGTCTACACCCGGATCCACCACCTCCTCGACAGATGGTTGTTCGGGAATCATCGGGACCCGGCCAGCGTGTTGGCGGCGATCGGAACGACGGTCGAGCAGGCTCCCCAAGGGGCTGTGGCGCTCGAGCTCGTGGCCACGACGTTGTGTCGAGAGCTGCGCTTACCGTATGTGGCAGTCGATCTCCAGATCGCGACCGAAGCAGGTACCCGGGAACCGGCAACGGTGCGAGCGGCAAGCGCGGGTGTGCCGACCGGCGACGTC
>VFMC01000533.1 GCA_006515795.1 Acidimicrobiaceae bacterium
GTCGTGAATCCAAAGACCCGCCGCATTACGGTGCGTTCGACGGTGCCCAACCCCGGCGGCCGCTTGAAGCCAGAGATGTTCGCCACCGTCGCCCTTGGTGAAGGCGAGCCGCGGCCCATGGTCGTGGTGCCGAAGGCCGCGATTCAGGTCATCGACGGGCGGTCGGCGGTGTTCGTGGCCGGGCCCGGGGGCCGGTTCTGGTTGCGCACGGTGGAGCTCGGCGCCGAAGCCGACGACCTGATCGAGGTCAAGTCCGGGCTCACCGCGAGCGATCGGATCGTCGTGGCCGGCAGCTTTGCGCTGAAGTCTGAGTTGCTCAAGCCGGCCGCCGAAGGCGGCAACTGACATGGCGATCGAGCGGTTCGTCGCCACCAGCCTGCGCCAGCGGCTGTTCGTCCTGATCTGCCTCGCCGCCCTGATCGTGACCGGGGTCGTGGCTTACCGCGAGCTTCCGGTCGAGGCCTTTCCCGACCTGACCAATAACCAGGTGACGGTGGTGACCGAAGCGGCCGGGCTGGCCGCCGTCGAGGTCGAGCAGCTGGTGTCGTACCCGATCGAGACGGCCCTGATGGGCGTGCCCGGCGCCGACCAGGTGCGGTCGGTCTCGAAGTCGGGACTGTCACTCGTGACCGTGGTCTTCGAAGACGCCGTTCCCGTCTACCTCGCGCGCCAGCTGGTCAACGAGCGCGTGCTCGAAGCGAAGGGCCGGCTGCCGGTGGGCCTGACCCCGACGCTCGGCCCGGTGGCCACCGCCTTCGGCGAGATCTATCAGTACCTCGTGGAAAGCGACAGCGCCAGCCTGATGGAACGCAAGACCATCCACGACTGGGACCTGCGAACGCAGCTGCGTTCGGTGAAAGGGGTCAGCGAGGTCAACTCCTGGGGAGGGCTCACCCGCCAGTATCACGTGGTCGTGGACCCGGCCCGGCTCGAGCGGTTCGAGATTTCATTGCGCGAGGTCTTCGCCACCATCGCCGTCAACAACACTTCGTTCAGCGGCGGCTTCATCGAGCATCGCTCGGAGCGCTACTCCGTGCGCGGCACCGGGCTGGTGACCGGCGAAGCCGACAGCCGCGCCATCGTCGTCGATGAAGTCGACGGCGTCCCGGTACTGGTGTCCGACGTGGCGGAGGTGCGCGTTGGCGCCATGCCGCGGCAGGGCGCGGTGACGCACGATGGGGTGGGCGAGTCGGTGGCCGGCATGGTGATCATGCTCAAGGGCGAGAACGGCAAGGACGTCGGCGCCCGGGTCAAGGCGCGGATGGCCGAGGTGGTGGCGACGCTGCCCGGCGGACTGCGGCTGACGCCGTTCTACGACCAGACCGAGGTGA
>VFMC01000534.1 GCA_006515795.1 Acidimicrobiaceae bacterium
GCTTCTTCGCGTGGTTCTGATCATCATCGCGCGACGACGTCGACCGCGGTGAGCGCCGACGTGGTCGTCCCGTTGCCGAGCTGCCCTGCGGCGTTGTTGCCCCAGCACCGGACACCTCCGCTCGACATCCACGCACACGCGTGCAGCGCACCGACCCCGACGGACTGCGTACCGGTGACGGCGGCGGCGACGGGCGTCGGAGACGACGTGCTCGTGCCGGTCCCGAGCTGCCCGTCGGTCCCGAGCCCCCAGCTCGTGAGCTCACCGGTGAAGGCTCGCGCGATCGTGTACGAGTCACCCGCATGAACCTGCGCAATGCGCGTCACACCCGTCGCAGCGACGGGCGCGAACGAACGCGTCGTCGTCCCGTCGCCGAGCTGACCGGCCGCGTTGGCACCCCAGCAGCGGACGGCGCCATCGCTGCGTACGGCGCAGGCATGACCGACCCCGGTCGAGACGAACGTGATGCCGGACAGCGCCGTGATGCGCTCAGGCGACGCCGCGAACGGAGTCGTCGCGGGGTCCGAGCCGAGCTGACCCGCGGCGTTGTCGCCCCAGCACCACACTGCACGGCTCGAGTCGAGCGCGCACGTGAAGCCATCGCCCGCGGCGATCTGGGTGCCGCCCGAAAAGCCGCTCACGGCCGTCGGCGTCGCGCGGTCGTCGCGCGTGGTGTCGCCGATCTGCCCGCTCCGGTTGTTACCCCAGCAATACGCGTCGCCCGTCGAGGTGAGAGCGCAGGAGTGCGCGTTGCCGCACGCGATCGACCGGGCGGACAGGCCGGGAACGCCGATGGGAGTCGGACGGAAGCCGCCGGTCGTCGTACCTTCGCCGAGACGACCAAGTGCGGTGCTGCCCCAGCAGGAGACCGCGCCGGTGCCGAACGCAGCGCACGTGTGCTCGCTCCCGACCGCGACGTCGACCACGTCGCTCGCCCCGGACACGACAACCGGCCGGGCGCGCGAGGTCGTCGTTCCGTCACCGAGCTGCCCGCTTACGTTGAAGCCCCAGCATCGGACCGTCCGGTCAGCGAGCACCACGCACGTGTGCCCGGCGTTCGCCGAGATGTCGATGACGTCGTTGCAGCTGGCAGCGCCGCACTCCCAGCCGCATCCGATTCCGCACGCTCCGCAGTGCAGCGGGCCGGTGAGATCCTGCTCGCAGCCGTCGACCCGCATGCCGTTGCAGTCGCCCCACCCGGAGTCGCAATCGACCCCGCACGACCCCGAGAGGCACGTCGGAGACGCGTGCAGGAGGCCTGGGCTTCCGCAGGCCGCCACGGCCTCCGCCTCGTCGGTCGCACCATCGCAATCGTTGTCTCGGCC
>VFMC01000535.1 GCA_006515795.1 Acidimicrobiaceae bacterium
GCCGCCGGTCAGGTCGACGCGGAAGAGGTCGACGTCGGCGTGGATGCCGATGACGGCGCTGCGCAGCTCGACCAGGGGAAGCACGGGTGGAGAGTCGGTGGTGCGATTCGGCAGCTCGTCGACGGTCCCGTCCGACTCCAGCCGCAGCTCCACGGTGTAGTCGCCGGTGTCGCGGGCGTCCAGGGGCGACACGCGCGCGAAGGCAACGGTGTCGGCGTCGGCGTGGAACACGACGGTGAGCGGCTCGCTCGACGCCTCGGAGCGAAGGTCGCCCCTGCCGTTCGTCTCGTCATCCTCGTAGACCGATAGGGAGCCCTGAAAGAGTGTGCCGGGTCGTAACGTCACCGAGTAGTCGTGGCCGAAGGTCACCGGAAATCGGAAAAAGTCAACGTCGCCGACGCGCTCGATCCGGCCCACGACGGGGCCGCCGTCCGCGAGCAGGCGATCGCCCGGCTCACGGGCCAGCACGGCGCGGCCCGGGTGATCGTCCTCCGCGGCGACGACCGTCACGGCCGGAGAAACTGCCGCGTTATTGGACCGGTCGAGCTCGGGCACCGTCCCGGCCGCGTCGGCGACGGCCCCCGCAAACCACGTCCCCGGCGAGATCTCGAAACGGTCAGCCGCGAGTTCGACCGCGAACCGCACCGTGCCGGCCGGCGGCACCTCCGGCAGTTCGAAGCCGCCGCAGGCAACATCGGCGGTGGTCACCTGCGAATCCCGCGACAGGTAGAGGTCGACCCGCGCGCCGGGAAGCACCCGGGCGGCGCCGGTGTTGTCGACCGTCACCGTCGTTCGCAGGCGGCTGCTCTGGGGCACGCTCGACGGCACCGGGGTCGAGAGCGACACCGCCAGGTCGGGCCGTCCCGCCTCGACGAAGGCCCGCACGACGTAGGCCCCCGAGCCGAAGAGCCGCGATTCGCCCACGACCACCAGATAGATGCCGGCCACGGGTGCCGTGACAGGGCCGACTCGCGAGCGCGCGGAGCTGCCGAAGTCGTCGTTGAAAGCCAGCCTCGTACCATTCGGAGCGAAAAGCTCCAACGTGGTGTCCACTTCCGCCCAGGGCTGCCCGTCGACCGCGATCACGAGCTGGCTGCCTGCGGCGGCGGTGAACCGGAAGAAGTCGCGATCGTTCGGCCGTTCGTGGGCCGCCGCCACCGGGGTGCCATCGGTCGGCAGCGTGTCGCGGGGCGCGCTCACCAGGCCCGCGCTGTCGGGGTGGTCGTCTCCCGGAGCGGCAGAGGTCACCTGCATCCGGCCGACGCTCGCGACGAGGTCGTTGGCGCGGCTCGACTGGTCGACGGTCTCGTAGCGGTCGATCTGCG
>VFMC01000536.1 GCA_006515795.1 Acidimicrobiaceae bacterium
CGCCGTCCTGTCCCGATCCGTCCCCCGCCGGATCAGTGCGCGGGGCTGGAGCCCCCGACCGGCTTGGTGCCGGCGTTGTCCTTGTCGCCCTCCACACCCGCCTCGTCCTTGTCCCGGATGCCGTTGGCGTTGTCGTCCGGATCCTTGGCGTCCGAGATGCCGTCGCCGTCGTCGTCCTTGTCACTGTCATTATCGACACCGTCTCCATCGATGTCCGGGTCCGACTCGTTCGGAACGCCGTCGCCGTCGACGTCGAGATCATTGCCGTCGTCCTCGCCGTCGCCGTCGATGTCGTTCTCGTCCGGAGCGTTGTTGTCCAGGCCATCGCCGTCGATGTCGGGGTCCGTGCCGTTGGCGAGGCCGTCGCCGTCGGTGTCGTGGGCCAGGCCCGACGTGTCGCCCGTCGGGGACCCGTCGTCGTTGTCCACGACACCGTCGCCGTCGTCGTCGTCGTCGATCGTGTTGGGCGCGCCGTCACCANNNNCTCGTCCACCTGGTTCTGGACGCCGTCCCCGTCGATGTCCGGGTCCGCGGTGTCGGCGACGCCGTCGCCAGCGACATCCGTCTCGGTATCGAACGAGTTCGGGACACCGTCGCCGTCGGTGTCCGTGTCGGAACCGTTGGGCAGACCGTCGCCGTCGACGTCGCTGTCCAAGCCGTCGGTGATCCCGTCACCGTCGATGTCGCCCTCGAGTTCGGATCCGTTGCCCTGGCCGTCGCCGTCGACATCGTTGTCGGACCCGTCCGGGATGCCGTCTCCGTCGGCATCGTCCTCGCTGGACGAGCCGTTGGAGAAGCCGTCGCCGTCCGAGTCGGGCGGCATGCCGTCGCTTGACGACTTGGGAGCCAGGTCCGGCGGTACGAGCCGGCCATCGCGGCGCAGCAGCACCAGGGGCGCGCGCAGGGCTGCGCTCGGCGCGCGCGGCAGCTCGAACACGATCCGGCCCAGCGCATCCGCCTGCAACGGGATGACGGGAATCAGCTCGCCGTCGACGAACGCGACGAGCAGGCCGGTCTCGTGCGCCGCCAGGCGGAAGGCGGACGTTCCGCCGGTGTCGGTCGCGGCGCCGCCCCCGGCGAAGCCCTGGTCCCAGGGATCCAGCGCGACCGGCCAGTCGCACTGCGGGTCCGGCAAGCCGTTGACGTCGATGTCCACCAGCAGGACCGGGCCGTCGATGAAGAACCACAACTTCGTGCCGCGATCGAAGAGCGTCGAGCCGTCGCCCAGTTCGACCGGCTCCATGAGCACGGCGGTGAAGAGCGGCTCGTCGCCGTCGAGGCCGACAAGCTGCCAGATCCACGGAGGCAGCGTCGATGGCTGCCAGGCGAACTGGCCGAGCGTTGTCGAGGTGCCGACGGTGAGCAGCCCCGACTGCGGCAGCGCGACCGAGGGCGCGGCATCGAATTCGAACCGGGTCGGCTCGCTGCCCAACGCGGGCGGCAGGACACCGACGTAGGTTGCGCCGAGCGAGGGCTGCGGGACACACAGGCTCCCCTGGCCTCCCACGGGGCCGCCGAACACGAAGACCTGGGCGTGCGCCGTCATGGCGCCGGCCAGGACGACCAGCAGCGCACGCAGCGCGGTGAAGCGGACGTTTCGGCGTTCACTCACCGGGCGGGGTTCGCGCGCGGCCGCCGGTCGCAGCCCTTCGCGCAAGCCCCTGTCGGCCTGCGCTGGCGGCGTGCCTTGTGCAGCAGCCGACGACGCGATGCCCATTGAGTGGACACTTCGTGATCTCGCGGTCGCGCGCGCCGCCCGGCGACCTCCGTCGGGCTCCCTGCGTGCGCCAGGAGGACTTGTCCCGACGGGCGACGGATCTTTGCCGATTGTTCGCCGGCTCGGCGGGCATCGGCGGGCATGCCGGTGGCTGGCGCACCCGAGGTCGCCCACGCCGCTCCCTGCGATGCGACCGTCCTTCGGCCGGCAGATTCGGCCGAAGGACGGTTGGCCAGCGGAATCTGCTGACTGCGCGGCGTGCGGAGGACCGGGCATCAGGTGACACCTGACATCCGTCACCGATTCGGTCCTCACTTCTGTTCGCAGCCTGCCATGCAGTCGGTGAAGGCGTCGTCGCACTTCTTCTTGTCCTTCTTGTGCTTGTCGTCGCACTTCTTGAAGCAGTGCAGCGCGTTGGCAACCGGCCCGGAGACGAGCAGCAGGGACGTGCCGAAGGTGACCGTCGTCGCGGCCAGGGCCGCCCCGACGGCGAGGGAGCCCGTGATTCCCAGGCCGACCCAGCAGTCTCCTTCGCAGTCGTCGAGGTTCGTGTCGGCCTCCTCGATGCAGTTGGCCTTCTTGCAGGCGCACACCTCCGGGCAGGTCAGGCCGGGTGCGTTGCAGTCCTGGGCCGCGGAGTCGGCGATCGGGAAGTCGTCGTCGCGCTGGAGCGCAGACCGCAGGCCGTCGGTCGCCTCGAAGAGACCGGCCTCGGT
Source organism: Acidimicrobiaceae bacterium (assembly GCA_006515795.1). GTDB lineage: Bacteria > Actinomycetota > Acidimicrobiia > Acidimicrobiales > Ilumatobacteraceae > VFMC01. The sequence goes on from VFMC01000536.1 coordinate 2,434, forward strand.
CGTGATCGCGTACGGGATGAGCAGGCTGCCAGTGCTGTCGCGCACGTCGAGCGCGACCATGGCCACGCAGCCGCGTCCCGTCTCGACGATCGCGCCGACCGCGTAGGTCGTGAAGCCGCAGGCTTCGAGGCTGCACAGCAGGTCCAGCGTGGCCGCGGTGCGCCCGTCGGGGCCCGAGAGGGGCAACTCGTGGACGACTCCCAGCCGTCCGGGCAGCGCGCTGCTGTTGAGGACGAGCGTGTCGTCTCCCGTCCCGCCCGGAACCGCGCGGAGAAGCCACGTCTCCTCGGGGTCCACGCTCATGGCCCAGAGGTCCGACCAGGCCGCGGAGACTTCCCCGTCCGAAACGGCTTCCGCAAGGACGCCGGTCAGCCTGGTGCCTGGCGTCTGGCCAGCCGCAACGACGCAGAAACTGGCCCCCAACGTGAGCGCGAGCACGAAGTGACGGAAC